>JALONZ010000143.1 GCA_025454675.1 Anaerolineae bacterium
TACCAAACGCCGCAATACGGCACGCACCCGCGCCAAAAATTCACCTAAGCCGAAGGGCTTGACAATATAATCATCCGCGCCACTTTCTAACCCGACAATTTTATCCACTTCATTGCTACGGGCAGTGATGGCGATAATTGGGATGCGGGCGGTGGCGGTATCATGACGCACCATCCGACAAATGCTCAAGCCGTCTAATTTGGGCAACATAATATCGAGGACGATGAGATCTGGCAATTCACTGCGAATTTTTTGCAAGCCAAGTTCACCATCTTCGGCAACGATGACATTAAACCCCTCTGAACGCAACTTCTCGACTAAGTTATGTCGTAACGTTTGGTCGTCTTCTACAACTAATATTTTTACCATTGTTCCTCTATCCGTTAACGCAAACTTATATTCATTATGATTTAACAAGGATAAATAAGTGTTAAATTTTGGCGGAAGTTTATTAAACCCTTATCATTTTGGCATGAAAATGTCCTATTAGCTACCCACTTGGCATATTAAATTCAATTTTGCTATGGACGATAATTTCACGAATGACGGAATTTAACATCCCTTCTTCAATGCACCATCTTAGATAACTCAGCAGGACGGGAATGTTGATTATTTCCTCAATCGCGCTCATATATTTTTGAATAATTTGCTCCACAGGATAAATTCTTCGGGCTTGTTCTTCTATTTTTGTTCGGAGTTCATCTATACTGGCTTTGGATTTTACAACAAATGTGAGTGGATAGTGTTCAGTTTTATCAATATCCAAAAAATATTTTTTGACATCTGTTGTTTCAGTCACTTGAAAAAAGCGCCCTAATGGTTTCATCACAAAATCAATTCCACCATCATTTGCATTTGTCCTGCCTGTTTTATATAGAACGAGATAATCTTGTTGAATACTATCTAATTCCCACCCCCAATAAATGCTTTTTGTACGATAGTAGGTTTTTAATATGGCATAACTCACAATTTCAAAAATGCGTGAATCTATTTGCGGTGTGAGCAATGCTTCAATATATTCGATTACTTCTGATGAATTTTGAGATGATAATTGTTGAATTTTGAGGCTGTCTGCAATGAATTGCTCAAATGAACCTCGCTTGACTGATATATAGGCTTCGATAATTGTGAGAATACTGTTGGCAATATTAAAGCGTTTATCTGCTAAATCAATAATCAATAGATATTGGTTTATCCAATAACGATTGGTTTCAACATTCCGAATAATAGGGATATGTGGTGATGTTGGAAAATATTTTTTAAATTCTTCATTGAGCCGATGATTAAGTGCGTGATTTTGTAATTTTTCGCCAAATGGTAATTCCCTTTGGCGTTGGAGTAAGTCGCTAAATTTTGCGCCTTCATACTGATGATAATCATCACGATTATGAAACCCTTTTTGCACATAATCTTCAATCAATACATAAAGTGCATAATGATTGGCAAATGCAGACCGCGATTTTGAACCGCGTGAAGCAGACCGTGTTTTAATGTTCAAATAGGTTAGCAAACTACTTTGTTCTAGTAGTGAAGGGGCTAATTTTCCAAAATCTTTTTCTAAGACAGATAAAATGGTAGATGTAAATGTGTGTTCTTCCATTAGCTATCATCCCAAAGGCGCTTTTGCTCCGATGAAATTGGTTTTTGGTAAGACTTGACCATCGGTGTTAAAATTTCTCCATTCAATTCCGATTGTATACCTAACCGTCTTAGCCCAACTTTGATATAATCTTTTTGAAGTTCTATCCCAATTGATTGCCTATTCAATTGTTGCGCCACATAACAGGTTGTGAATGTCCCAGAAAACAAATCTAATACCATATCCCCTTCATTGCTACTGGCTTGAATGATGCGTTCTAGTAAGGCAATGGGTTTTTGTGAGGGGTGTTCCTCATATTCAGGCATTCTGTAGCGCACACGCGGAAATTGCCATACATTAGATGGTATTTTCGTGGTGTTATATGGGGCAGGGGGCGATTTTCGATAATCTATTAAACCACGTTTTGCGCCTGTTTTGGCTTCTACAACAACGGCATCACCATTGAATGTATAATTTTTATCGTTCATCACGCCGTATAAAATGGGTTCGTAACTCGACCCAAAATGATTTTTAGCTTGTACACCTGAACTATCATATGCCCAGATAATTCGTGACAAAATATGAATTTTATCGCGCAGATAAATATCAAAATAAGGCATGGCTTGGGTGGATGCCATCAGATATAAAGACCCATTAGGTGCTAATTTTTGTAGGCATAAATCAAGCCATTGGTAGCACCACGCTAGATAATCTGCTTCTGAATCCCATTTATCCATAAAATCCGCAAATTTTTTGCCAATGTTATAAGGCGGGTCTGCAAAGATGAGATTAACAGATTGGTTGGGAATGTGGTTAGCTAAAACCTCAACCACATCTCCCCAATAAATAGCTGTTTTATCCGTTCCAAATTTTTGTATCTCACTCATTTCACAAACCCTTTTAATAACTACGGCAACAACCGAACATTCGGTGTGCGGATTGTTTCATCATCCTCTTTGCGTTTGCGCTCACCAATCGGTTTCACGGGTGGACATTCCCAGCTTTCGGGCGCGGTTTGTGAACGAATATCCTTGAATTTTGGCAAAATGCCACAGGCAAAGCATTGGTCACGGCAATCTACCCGTGTTTCGCCTTTGATGCTCATCAGATAATCATCCACCAAGAATTTTTTATGCACCGCCGCATCAATGTGTTCCCATGCAAAAATTTCGGTGATGTCGCGCTCGCGCGTGGTATAAAAATGTGGGTCTAAGCCTTCTTCGGCAAAGGCTTGTAACCATGTCGGGTGATGATGCTTATCCATCCACGCATCAAATTGACACCCCATACGCCAAGCACGTTCTATCACTGCGCCCAACCGTCTATCTCCCCGACTCATCCAGCCCTCAAAATCACTGGATTCAAAATCATTCCAGCGCAAATGCAAGCCATCCTCACGCAATTCGCGTTTGAGGAGTTGTATTTTTGCCTCGACTTGGGTTTGGCTATCTTGTGGCACCCATTGAAATGGTGTATGTGGTTTGGGGATGAAGGTACTCACGCCCACATTCACAGTTGCCTTATACCCAACCAATTTGCGCCCCTCTTTGAGGACGGCTTTACATAAATTGGCGATGGCTTGCACATCTTCGAGGGTTTCATTGGGATGACCAATCATGAAATAAAATTTAATCGTCCGCCACCCGCGTGAATAGACTTCACGCGCCGTTTGGATGACTTGTTCATCTGGCACATACTTGTTAATCATGTTCCGCATCCGCTCGGTGGCGGCTTCTGGCGCGAAGGTGAACCCATGACGGCGCGTATCACCCAATTTATCCAATAAATCGGTGCTGGTGGATTCAATCCGCAAACTGGGCAAACTGAGGCTTAATCCGCTACCCGCATATTTGCCGTGAATGGCATCCACCAATTCATGCACATACACATAATCCGATGATGATAGGCTCAGTAAGCTAATTTCTTCAAATCCAGTGGCTTGGATGACCGCTTCAATGGCTTCCATCACTTCGGCGACAGGACGTTCACGCACAGGACGGGTTATCATCCCCGCGTGACAGAACCGACATCCTCGTGTGCATCCGCGCATAATTTCGATGGGCGCACGGTTATGGACGGTATCAATATTCGGCACAAGGAATTTTGTGAATGGCTTGGGCAATATCGGCACAATCCGTTTGAGGACACGCTTGGGTGCAATGGGGTTATTTGGGGTGATGGTGGCGATTGTGCCATCAGAATTATAGGTAACATCATAAAAACGCGGGACATACATCCCCTGAATTTTGGCAATGGCTTCCAGTTGTTCATAGCGCGATGCACCGCGCATCTTTTTGAGCGTATCCGCCACTTCTAGCAGGATTTCTTCACCTTCGCCGATGACAAACGCATCAATAAAATCTGCCATCGGTTCGGGATTATAACAGGCATGACCCCCCGCGATGATGAACGGATAGGTTTCATCACGGTCAACACCCCGAATCGGCATCCCTGCAAGGTCAATTAGCGTCAATACATTGGTGAAGAGTTGCTCATAGGGGAGGCTGATGCCCAACAAATCAAAATCGCGGATGGCGTGCTTGGTCTCTAAGGAATAGAGGGGGATATTTGCCCCGCGCATGAGGCGCTCCATATCTTCCCACACCGAAAAAACGCGCTCGGCTAACATATCTGGGCGGTTGTTGACCTGTTCATATAACAACATAATGCCCAAATTCGACATGCCCAAATCATAAATATCGGGGAAGGCTAATGCGACCTTAAAATCCACATCATCCCAATTTTTGACGATGCTATTATATTCCCCGCCCACATACCGACCCGGTTTTTCCACTTTGAGTAAAATCCGCCCTAATTTACGTTCAATTTGTTCTGGTATCATACAAGTCTATCCCTCTTTACACATCTATGCTTATGATTATAGTATAGGCGATGAAAGGTGTCTAATTTATGAGCCGATATACATTTATACTATGCGCGATTTTATTCATCATCATGCCACTTTCTGCCCAGACGGATGAGCCAGATTATCCGCCCGTCACGCTTGATACGATTCGTGATTTGCGGTCTGTGATTCGAGTTGAATTTGACGCATACCCTGATATTGTCAGTGGCTGGTTTGTCGTGTCGCCAGATGGTCGGTATGTAGCGGTACGGGTTGGGTTAGACCGCATGATGATTTTTGAGGAAGGTGTGTTAATTGATGAGTTTCAAGCCAATAATCCACGCCTCGAAAATGCCAATATTATTGATGCGGTATTTAATCCATCTGGGGATACCCTTTCTGTTTTAGATGAGCGGGGCATGGTGACATTTCGTGATGTTGTTCGTCAAGCCGAGGCGAGCATGAATTTTGACTTGGCAGACGATATAATTCCACAAGCCCTGTGGCTACGCGATGGGCAGGCGTGGATTGAAGCCCTGTCGTTGAGTGATAATCAGCCAGTAGTCGGACATATGGCATCCGAAACCCCACCCACATATCAACCCTATGCCCCCGCCGATGACCCGAATGCGTTGGTGCGGATTGGGCGCGTTTTGCCCCCGTATGTGGTCACATCTTCCCCAGAAGGGGAGGTTAAGTTATGGGATTTAGAAATGGGTGATGTTATTTCAACGGGTGATGTGGGTGATATGCCCGCCGTATTTGGGCAAATATCCCCCAACGGACAATTTTTGGTGTGGCGTGACCCCATGTCTGAGAATGTCAATTTGCTCAATTTTGAAACGGGCGAAAATGTGGTCGTCGCTGAATTGAATGGGGTATATTTCCAAGCGTTTTATGCGTCGGATGACGGGACAGTGGTTTGGGCGGTGGATGAAGATTTTGAACCGCGTGTGGTGGCATGGATTGTGGCTACGGGTGAGCGGATTGATTTGGGCGAATTTCGGGAGTGTTCGCGTGTACCTGATATGATTCGCATGAGTCATGATATGACCACATTGGTTATCGGTTGTGATACTGGTTTGGATATTTGGCGGGTTGCGCCAGAAAGCGAATAAGATGAATATTTCTGCCATTAAAAAAATGTATCAATATCATTTTGCTATGCACCGTAAAGTTTGGGATAAGTGTATTTCATCGCTCACTGATGAACAATTCATCACCGATTTGGATTATTCTAAGGGGTCAATTCGGAATCAATGTGTGCATGTGATTGGGGTGGATGAACGCTGGTTTGCGCGGATTAAAGGAGTGGCATTACCCGATTTTCCTGCTAATGAAGCCTTTATGACCAAAGCCAGTGTGCGGGCGCGGTGGGATGAGACAGAAAAATCTATTATGGCTTATTTGGACACATTGACCAGTTCCGATTTGGAACGTGAGCTGAGTTTTGATATGCCTCATCGTGGCGGCATGAAAACCAATCTAGTTTGGGAGATTTTGGTGCATGTCATCAATCATGGCACCGACCATCGCG
>JALONZ010000144.1 GCA_025454675.1 Anaerolineae bacterium
CATAAAATAATTCAGTTTGTTCACGCTTGGCAATATCCCAAATGAAAATGCTATCGTAATCCCACCATGCAATTTTCGATTTATCTGGTGATAGGTTTATGCTAAACTGACTTTCCCACCTTTCGATGACGGTATCGGTTGCCCACTCCCATAAAATCATGTGACCATCGGCATACGTGAGAAAAAGCCATTGTTTGTCATCTGAAAAATGAATCTCGGTGATGTCGGATTCATCGTCACGTATCAAAGTTTCATCGGTTTCGTTGATACGATACAAATTCCCCGCCCGAAGCATCAATAAATGGGTATCATCAAGCGTATAAAAGTCATCGGCATAAAATGAGCGTGTGACCGTTTGCGATTGGATATGCCAAATTTGCGCCAAACTGCCCGCTTTTCGTAAAAGCAAATGCTGATTATCGGGTGTGAATCCCCAAATACTCGGAAAACCGCGTGGTATGGTAAATAATGCCTGCCCTGCCTTCACATCCCACAGTTGGCGATTGCTGTCTATCCACGAACTAATAATGGCGTAGGGACCATCTGGTACATATAAATCCATATTGGCGGTGGGTGGCGGAACACTTTCGTAATCGTCTGGAAAAACTTTTATTTGCAAATGCACTTCACAGGTGGCAGTATCCCAAAACCAAATACTGTAATCTGCGGGTGACATCATATAGCTGGCACGGGTCGCAACATACGAAATGATAGAATCGTCTTGGGAAAATAAAATTGACCCCACTTCGGCGGGTGTTCGTACTTGGCATTGATAAAATTCAGATGGGTCTTTGCCGATATTCTCCCGAAACGAATCGGTACGCCAAATCACAATCCCATAATATCGACTTCCCACCGCAACCAGTTCGCCATCATGACTAAATTCGACACTAATATCGGTCATGCCCCTAATATCAAATAACACCTCATGCGTGTTGGTATCTCTCACCAGTACCTGCTGGTCATCCTCACAATGCCCATATGGGCAAAAATCTGGCGGGCTATAACTGATATAAATATCATCGTGCGGGGCGTATGCCACATACGAGCGCAAAATATTTTCTCGTAGATGATGAGGCGGTTTTTGCCCTGTGACATCATAAATCCAGGTGCCACCCTCTGCTGTGACAGCGATTTGCTCTGCATCTGGCGACCATGTTAATCGGTGAATTTCGCCTTGTGATAACACCTGCACCATCTGTGCTTGGGCGCGATTTTCGGGCGTGATGGGTGGGAATAATGATTCATCATCCGCCACCGCGACCAAACTACTCACTGCCAAAATCATGCACAACATCAACAGCCATATTATTTTTTTCATGAGATTTTGCTCCCTAACTACAAGGCAGACTATAGCAAAATTTCATGTTCATCGCACTCATAATCACGGCGCGTAGGGTGATGGTAGGGTAAGCGTAGATTATTACATGCTATGTTATTCTCCCTCCCCCACCCAGCGCAAAAACAGCACCCGCCCACCATCCAACATAACGGCACATCTATACAATTGAATCAGACGGTGGTGTAGTGTTTATTCCTCATCATCACTTTTCGTCATAGAACGATTATAATCATCAATCCATTGACTCAGTATATCCAGTGGCATATCGGTATGTTCTGTTTTTGAATAGATGATAATTAACACGATTATTTCAGATAATAAACCACACGAAATCCGCCACTTTTACCCTTTTGTGCATCAGGATTCGGCAATCTCACTTTATATAACTCATGTGGTGTGTTAGGGATTCTATCCCCCATGAGTTCCCCGTCTTCTAATTGCGCCGACAACTTTGCCACTTCATGGGTCACTTTAGGGAATGGCTTTTTAAGTCGCTTCAAGGCACGGTCAAAAACGGCGATAGAGGTAATACTACGCTTGTGGGTCATTCTCTATCTCATCCAAGACATCCCAAATTGAGCGTGTTGGGGCATTCGTCATCACCTGATGCCAACCTTCCAAGAACTCTTTGCGAATGGTCTCATCATCATCTTCATATTGATAAGTGACATAACCTTGCACCGCTTCGACGAGTAATTCCTCAATAGAACGCTGATTCCGTTGGGCGATAGTCTCTAATTCTTGATATAATCTATCTGGCAATTCGATAAGATGTGCCATTGTTTACACCTCACTTTTTATTTTATTATACCCCATCTTCCCCCACCCAGCGCAAAAACAGCACCCAATCTCAAATCTCATACCCACACGCGAACCCACAACGCCCATCCTTACAGCCTAAAGATAGCCACTGGTTGGAGACCATGTTACTGCATAAATAGGTGAATCTAACTGTAATGTAGCAAGGCAGATACTATTCTCTATATCCCATATCCGTACTGTAGCATCATATGATGAAGTAGCTAATCGTTTTCCAACACTATCCCATGATACGCTCAAGACATAACGAATATGTCCTCTTAGTTCACGTATCATCATGCCACTATCAGTATCCCAGATTCGCACTGTATTGTCGTCTGCCCCAGTTGCCAGTTGTTTACCTGTTTTATTCCATGACACACTCCATATAGTGCTTCTATGCCCTGTAAGGGTTTGCACAGTTTCACCAAGCACTACATCCCATATCCGTACTGTATGGTCTTATATCCAAGACAGCCTGCTTTAGCACCTGCCGATGAATATAACCGAATTGCGTTAAAATTGACATAACCCTGTTACGGTTTACATTCTTGCCGTCCGTTGCGGTCATGTCTCTATGGCGTTTTAACATCTAGCGTAAAATGGATATCCGACAAACCCATTTTATGCTTCTTATCCATAACTGATGTTATTCTATGATATAAAGCATGACATCATCTAGCATCCTGTGGGCAGAAAATAGGCTATCGCCCCACCAATAATACCCGACTTCATACGCACGTCCGTCTATCACAGCGGGTAGGCTGTTCCACAACGGGTTATCGAATAATTCAGATGTATCACCAAAGACGAACAACACATCGGCATCGGCGAGGAACAATTCTTCGATCGAGATGAGCAATTCGGGACGACCATCCAGTTCATCCAATACCGTTTCGTAATCATATTGTTGCGATTCTGGGCGCGATAAGCCCAAGCTATCCAAAATCGTGGCGGCATTTGTGCCTGCCAGCACCAAGCCGATTTGACCGGGGAATACCCGCACTAGCGAGACGGTGATAGTTTCGGCATCTTCGCCAAGCAGATCGCGCAATTCATCCACCCGCGTATCATAAGCATCTAATTCGGTTTGTACCAATTCATCTAATCCCAACACATCGCCCACGAAGATAAGGCGCGTGCGCCAATCGCCAGGGGCGGGTTCATATAACACAGTCGGAGCGATTTCTGAGAGTTGTGGATAAAGCGTCTCACTGAATAAATCGAGCGGTCCGATGATTAAATCGGGTTCGGCGCTCAGGATGGCTTCGATATTGGGCGGGAAGCCCATATCTACGGTGCTATCTTCGCGCCATGCCTCAAAGGTATCGGCGAGGTCGGGGTGCATCCGTTCATACGATGTGAGTACCGTCTCGGATAGCGCCACGGGGGTCATATCCGCCAGATATAGCAATTCAGTGATGGTCATATCCAACGGCACGATGCGCTGTGGATTTTCTGGGACGCATGTTTCACCGAGTGCATGAATAATTAACCGAAAGCCATCTTCGCAGGTGGTCGGTACATCGGTTTGCGCCGATACGTTGATGCTGATGAGCAAAAAAATGCACACAAAGAGTATATGTTTCATGATTTGCGCTCCAAACGCACGACTTGATATTGAGGATATTGGTAGGTGTTATTTTCGCCTGTGGTGGTGATGGTCTCGATGTACCGCGCCACATCCACACGCCCTTCGTAGTCCACTGTTTCGCCATCGGATGTCTGATAGCGGATGCGAATTTCTGCCCATTCGGGGTGTTCGGTATCGGGGTCTTGGGCGATAATCTCGCCCGATTTGGGGTAATCAAACCACGCCCAGCCGTGTTGTTGCCATAAATTGCGCTCGGCAGATTGCAAAAAGCCACCCGCTAACCCCGCCCATCCGCGGTAATGCCCGCGCATGGGGGGCAAATCGCCCTCGCGCAACGCGATTTGACGGGCTTGGGCTTCTTCGATATACGCCCAATAATGACCAGTGGGCATATCTATCAGGGTCGGCGCGAAAACATGCCCCCCAAAATGGCTCACCCGCCATACGCGCAAGGCATCATCCGCGTAATGACGGCGCAAATCGTTATATAACGGATAGCCAAATTTGGCACATGCCGCATCTACTGTACCATGTGTGCAGACCAGAATATCGCGTATATTATCGGCTTTGGGTTGGCGATACGCCGCGAAGCGCATGAGCGCATCACGGTCTTGATACAACGCCCATATCAATGCGCCCATCTCGGCAGTTGGCACGAGATACTCAGTTTTATCATACCGTGCGAACATCCCCTGTGGACGGGTGTAGTGCATGACTCGGCGATAGCCTTCGATTGAATATTCGGCATCGGGGGCAATCACCAACGGACGGTGATGATACCCGCCACCCTGATAATATTGCTCTAGCCACAACATGAGCAGGTCTATCGCCTGTTGGGGCAACGGGTCGGCTTGGCGCATCATATCTTTACGCCAAGGGAGGGGTGTTTCGATGAGAATGGCATCCTCAAAATTGCCCGCATAACCCGCAGGGTCTAGCCCCTTTTGGATAGCGAGTTGATTACAATACGCTTTAACACTGGTCGGTGTGTCATTCATCCTGAGCTACCTTTTTTGTGTCACATATACAGGTTGATGTCCCCGATTGAACGCCGATTCCACCGCCTTATTTTGGATGGCTTTGCTGGATGGGATGACCAACGGCGTGCCTGTGAGTGGGTCTGGGATGATGCGACAGGCGATGCCGAACACATTATGCACCATATCTTCCGTCACGATATCCGATGGATACCCCTGCGCGAGGATGCGCCCGTCATGGAGCGCAATCAGGTTATCGGCATAACGACAGGCATGGTTCAGGTCGTGCAACACCATGACAATCGTCTTACTGCGCGTCACATTCAGGTCATGGAGCAAATCTAGCACATCAATTTGATAGGCTAAATCCAAAAATGTGGTCGGCTCATCCAATAAAATCGTATCACTATCTTGTGCCAACGTCATGGCAATCCAAGCGCGTTGCCGTTGCCCACCACTGAGCGTATCTACGGAGCGGTCTGCGAATTGGGTTAAATCGGTGATAGCGAGCGCCTCTTGTGTGATGCGTTCATCTTCGCGTGACCATTGTTGTAACCAAGACTGATGTGGATAGCGCCCTTGCGCCACCAATTCATGCACCGTCAAGCCTTCGGGCGCGGTGGGGCTTTGGGGCAAAATCCCCAGTTGTTTGGCGAGTTGTTTGGTGGGCAAGCGCCAAATATCTTGACCATTTAGTACCACCGACCCACGTTTGGGCTTGAGCAAGCGCGAAATTCCGCGTAACAACGTAGATTTGCCACAGCCATTCGCCCCGACCAGCACCGTGATTTGCCCTGTGGGAATGGTCACGGTCAAATTGGGGATGATGCAATTATCATCATACGATAACATCAAATTATGTGCGTGTAGTTCAGCCATTTCGTCCTCGATACAATAAATACAAGAAATAAGGTGCGCCTATCATGGCGGTGATGATGCCGATGGGCAGTTCTGACGGCGAAATCACCCATCGCCCAATTAAATCCGATACGACCAACAACGCCCCACCCAGCAATGCACTAATCGGCAACAAAGCCTGATGCGATGCCCCGACCAAGCGCCGCGTGATGTGGGGTGCGACCAACCCGACAAAGCCAATCGTGCCAGAGACAGCAACCGCCACCCCCGCCAACGATACGCTGATGATGAGTAATATCACTCGTTGGCGTTCTACGCGCATTACCAAACCTTTGGCGGTATCATCACCCAAATTGAGCGTGTTCAAC
>JALONZ010000145.1 GCA_025454675.1 Anaerolineae bacterium
CGTCCGCGCGTCAGTTCATCGCCTGATTGGGCAATCGCAATTAGTTGTGTGTGTGACTCATTCGATAGCGGTGGCAATAGGGTGATGGTATCACCATTCACCAGCGCATATAAGCGTGTTTCGGTGCGAAGTTGATTTTCCTCAATATACCATGACACAAATAATCGTGTATTATCGGGCAATATAAAATCATCATTTGCTACTGCCAAATTGGGAATGTGATTGATTGTCCATGCGCGTGTAGTTGGCAAATTGAGTTCATACATGGGCATGAGGACTGGTTGGTTTTGGCGCATCAGCCAGCGTGCAACATCGCGTCTATCCTGCCGAAAAAACCATTCACCCACCGTCAACGCATCCACATAAACCCGTGTGAGGGGGGGATTTTGCCAATAACCTGTATAAATGCGTTGCGCTTGAATTGTGCCAATTATTAGCCACGAAACAGCTAATAATGCCCATACAGGGCGATATTTTGCTGATAAAATGCGTTCTAATCCATCAAATAAGAGTATTGCCCCTAAGCCGATAATAAACGGGAACGCGCCAAACATGCCAATTGCACGAATGCCATGAATTGGCTCATTGGTTAAGAGAGGGGGCAATGCACCCAACGCCAAAAATGTGATAATGGCGATGCTAGTCGGATTTTTGACGCGGATGAGTAACGCGCCCAACCCCAAAATGAATAGGGGTTGGAATAAACTGAGTATCATCGGGTCGGATGCGGTGTTATATTGCGGATTGGGGTCGCCAGCGATGAGCAAATGACTCCATGTGAGCGATATGGCGCGGTCTAGGGTTAAACCCGTTCCCATTACTTCCCCTGCGCGGTCTAAAATAAGGTGTGAATTGGTCAAGAGGGTGATGCTCCATGGGGCAGTTAAAATCAGGGTGACAATGCCCATGAGAAAAAACCCAAAAAACCATGTGCGCCATGCGCGAGCGTGAAATAAAATAAGCCACAAGCCAATTGGCGCTAATACGGCGGGGAGTGCCAAGCCTGCGGTGTAAAAATAAATTGTGCCTGCCAACGATATACCCGCAAGAATCGCGTGATGTGTGCGCCGGTGGTGTAAGAATAGTGCCAACATGCCGATGAACAGCGCCATAAATAAAATTTGTGGGATACCGCGTTCAATGGCACGCGATAGGGTGATGAATCCGAGCGAGGTCATTAATCCACCACTTGCGAGTAATCCCGCCAATTGGCGGTGGGGCAGTGGGCGGTCATATAAAATTTGTTGCGTTGCCCAATAAACTATCGCAATGGCTAACATACTCAAAAAAATCGGTGTTAGGCGTACAGCAAACGGGTCGCCACCAAAAAAACGAGTGGTTGTGCTGAGGATGAGTTGAAATCCGGGTTCGGGTCTGCCATGTTCAAACCATGTGAACACGCCACCACGCGCCACATTGAAGGTATCTATCAGATAGATAGATTCATCGTTACTCATCCCTGGAGGGGAATCAGCGAGATTGTTGACCCGTAGCCAAAATGCCATGAGCAACATGAACATGGGCAAAAAAGGGCGAATTTTTTGCATGAATTATAATAATCCCCTGTTGCCGATGAGTGGCGCGAGTTGAATACGGAAAAATAGAATAATAATCGTGCCTGCTACGATATATGGTCCGTAGGGGATGGCGGTGAAGGCGCTATATTTGCTCCGCGTAATTGCCTTGAACAACAAGAAAATCACCGCACCAAATGCACCTAAAAAGACGGTGAAAAACATGGCGAAAATGAGGGATTGCCAGCCTAAAATGAATCCACTGAGCATGGACATCATCACATCACCATAACCGAATGCAACTTCATCAATCGGTTCACCCCGTATCGACCCCATGATATAGGTGAAGATGAATCCCCCGTTGTAAAGAATGAAAAATACCACAAATCCCATCACACCGCCTGCAAAAGCATCTATGACTGTTGGAGGGAAGCCTGTCAGAATACTATCGGCGAGTGCTAATAATGATGCGGGGATAATCACCACAAATAAAATCAGTTTGTGTTCAATATCAATGACGACAATAGTGGAAAATATCAGCATATATGCTAACCAAAATGTGGCTTGCAGAAAATCTACATCGCGGATTTTAGGGTCGGTGTTCATCAGGTAAATGGCAAACATCGCCACCCACATCAGAAAGATGGTGAATAATTCGGTGATGGGGTAGCGCCAATTGAGTTTAACATCGCCCGATGGCGATAAGCGTTTTTTGAATAGAAATGCGAGTATGCCTGACCACGCAATGAGAGGACGCTTTTCATCATCGGCTTGCACAAATTCTTCGGTGATGTCCTCACCAGCTTCATTTTTGAGCGGGATATGGATGGCACGTTTTTTGGCATCAGGGACATAACGCGGGGTGCGAATGGCGCGACGCAAGGGCAAATCATCCGCCAATATATTGACGATAACGCCCGCCACCCATCCAGCAATGATTGCGAGTATGGTTTCAAATAGCATAAACAAGTCTCCTATGGCAATTTTGGCGCGGGTGGCAATAAGGTTAAGGCAATCGTAATCAATACCACAAGTGAGATACCGATACTCAATAAAAATGCGACGCTTTGTACAGGTGTGCTTGGACTATTCGGCTCAGTTAAAAATTCATCCCCAACGACTATTTCAATGAGATTCACCTGCCCGTTTTCTATCCACCAACCCTTTATATCAGTATATGGGGGTGTGATACCGACCAACACATGGGGTAATTTTAACCCATTATCCAATTCGCGTACATCAGTCGGCGATGGAATGGCGGGAGAATTGGGATGCGAATGATAAAATCCGACTAAATTTAACCCCTCTGCGCGTAATTTTGGCAAATGGTCATTTAATTCACCTGTAGGGATTAAAAATGCACTCTTTGTATCTGATGCGCCGTTTTTGGTTGGGATAATCTGCATCACCAGTTCACCACGCCCCGTCAATAATCCACATATTTCATCAGGATAACCCGTTTTAGCATGATGAATCAGGTCGGTATATGCCACCTGTGACAAGACCAAACGCATTATTCCAATTCCCCCTCTTTTGGAATCGTAAAAACAATATGTTGGGTATCTTGGGATGGTTTGCGTGTTTCATAAAATAATTCGACCATGAATTCATAATCCCCTGCGGGGTCTTGGGGGGTGCGGATATGCAGGGTAAATTCCATATTGGCGTGCATGGTCTCTATCACACTTAATTCACTGACGATAAACCCCTCGCTATTTTTGGTGATGAGCAACAAATTAGGGCGTTCCTGAAATGGTGTCACTTTCACCTCAACCCAAACCCGTCGACGGTCGGGGTAGGGGATGGCTTGTAATCCCAAAATACGGATTTTATGTTTAGGTTGCGGTACTTGGTCAGGGCTTACAAATTCAATATCCATGTTTTTCTCTCTCAAATTCATTGTGGACATGATATATCATTTATGTCCCTACAATCATGCCCCTACAACATATCAATTATATACACAATAAACTGGCATTTTCACGATTTTAGCGCCGATAGAACATTCCATGCTTTCGTAAAATCACCCGTTTTAACCAAAATATGGTCACGGCTGAAGGCAGAAATGGGCAAAATGCTGATTTTCGCATCGGCAAGGGCTTTGCTAATGCCCGCCATAAATCCAACCACAGAAAAATCGAGGACAATATCGAGTGTGATAAGCCGATAGGTATCCGCGCTTTTTTCAATATCACGCAAACGCTTGGAAAAATCGTCCATCACATCCGCAGGGATGATGAGCGTCACCTCATCTTTATCTACGACAATCGTCCCGAATGGGTCACTAATTTCGGCTAAAATTCCCGCCGCAACGGTGATGCCAGTCGGCGGAAATTTGATGATAATATAGTCTATATCATCCGTGTATAAATTCATTTTTGCGTATAGGTCATTGGTCATAAGGGCTACTCGTCAAATTGATAGGTGGTTTCGGCATAATAACGGACTTTGCGGTTAGCAAGACGCATTTGTATCCATGCTTGCAAATCTTGATTTTTTTCTTCAATGGTTTTGTCGGGATTGGTCAGAGCTTCAATGGGATAATTCACCAATAGCGCACGCCCATGAATGATATGGCGACTAATCCCTGGTGGCAAAAAGGCTTGATGTTGGGCGGCGGACATAATATCTTCTGGCGCATATGACGGGAATATCACTAATGCAATCGCATTCGGGTATAACTGCCAAATTTCATGCGGAGATGAACTCACGGTGCGATGCAACTTGGCGTTTTGCTGATAAATTTTTACGAATTTGCGAAGGAGTGCATTGCGTTCATAAGTGGATTCAACATCTGCCGACAGCACAATTTTTTGACCATCACGCAAATACAATGTTGCGAGTGGACTTGAAATATCGCCATCAACGATGCTCACATCTGCTAATTGTTGAACCGCCTCTAAAAACGGCGCTATTTCCCAGTCGCTAACCACATGATGCCATGTCATCAAATCTACAAACGGGCTATTATATTCCACAACTTGCACCAAAATACACGGAAAATTGAGTGCGCCAACTGAATAGCACCGTTTTGCGCCGTCTAAAATCACATATTGCTCGGTGTGGTCTATTTGTGCCACGATAGGCGGGTTGGTGATAACACTGGCATGACGAATGGCTTCAATGAGTGGGGTGGATCGTTGTGAATCGTGTTCTTCATGCGCCAGAACCGACTTTGTGGAAACAATTCTCAAATTGGGTGGTGGAGCATTCAGGTGAGTAGTCATGTGTTTTTTACCTTGAGTGTGTCAAAAGATATAATTATGATGGATAGATTATCATGAACCACTTGCATGAGCAATAGAGGATAAAATGAGCGCAAAAGAACAAGGTGCAGATGCAACACAAAATCGGTGGCTGGTGATTCCGCGCACATTGTGTTTTGTGATGAATGGTGATGATGTATTATTGATGAAACGCGCTCCAACACGGCGAGTCTTTCCGAATCGGTATAATGGCGTTGGCGGACATATCGAACATAATGAAACACCCGAAGAAGGTGCAAAACGCGAAATCTTAGAAGAAACAGGCTTGCATATCGAAAAAGTGCGTTTGTGCGGGATTCATAACATTGATGCAGGCGCACAAACAGGTATTTTATTATTTGTATTCCTTGCGTACACAACAGACCGCAATATCGTTGGTGATGAGCGCGAAGGTACGCTCCACTGGATACATAAAGATATGGTGCAATCACTGGATTTAGTTGAAGATTTACCCCAAATTTTGCCATATACCTTATCTATGTCACCACAAACACCGCCATATTTTGCCCATGTCAGTTATGATGACCAAGACCAAATTCAAATTCGCTTATTCCAACCCGAAGAGACTCGATTATGACCGATAACCAAACCCCACCACCTGCTTCGTATCCACCCATTGAATATGTTTTCCGTGAACGCAAGCGTAACCCCATTCGGCGGGCAGGTTGCACCGTTTTATTGATATTTTGGTTTCTATTTTTGCTCACACCATTATGTTTATTCGTCCTAGCCGTACAAGGTGAAATAACCATTGCCCACTTTGGGGATGTGCCAGAAAGTTATCAGCATCCATTATTTCAGGTACAATTGGTAATGGAAGAGGATTATCGCGGGTTGCGGATTGTGAACGCCACACTCCATAACCAAACAGATGAGGCGATATGTGTTCAGACGAATGTACGCTATCTGCTTTGGGAAGGTGAAGGCGACCCCGCGACATTTTGTCGGTGTTATGAACGCGAAATAACCGAATCGGTTTGGAATTTATCCGAAGAAATATTAGAAGCCTGCAAATAGAAAGTCATTTTTATGAATATTGGCGAGTTGTTACAAAATGCGAATGTCCCGATTGTTGTCATCATCTGCGGGGGGATGTGTTTAATCAGCCTCGCGTTGGTGATTATTTTGCCCATCATCACAGGCACACT
>JALONZ010000146.1 GCA_025454675.1 Anaerolineae bacterium
CATCTTGTGCCTGTCCATGAAACACATTAATGGTCGGCACACCCACAAATTGCGCCACAAATAAATTGATGGGACTCTCTAATAAATGGGCATATGTCCCCATTTGCACCAATTGACCATCACGCATGACCGCAATTTTATCCCCTAATGCCGATGCTTCATCTTGGTCATGCGTCACATACAAGGTCGTCACAGGAAATTCATGAAGCAGGCGTTTGAGTTCCACCCGTGCCTGACGGCGCAACAACGCATCAATATTCGAGAACGGTTCATCAAATAGCAATACGCGCAAATCTCGTGTGAGCGCCCGCGCAACCGCTACCCGTTGCTGTTCCCCACCTGATAATTGAAATGGCTTTTTATCCAATAATTTTTCGATGCCAATCCCAGTAATTTGCGAAATCCGTTTGATGCGCGGGGTCACTTCTTGGTCACGATGACGCAAATGATAAAAAAATCCAACACTTTGCTTTGCACGCCAATGCGGAATGAGCGCCCCCGTCTGAAACACCATGCCGATATGACGCTCAATCAGGGGGATATCGGGCAATGCAATATTATCAAATAACACACGCCCCGAATCGGGTGTCATTAGCCCTGCGATGAGACGTAATAAGGTAGATTTTCCACATCCCGATGGACCCAACAAGACCAACACTTCCCCCGCGTGCATTCGTAATGAAATATCGTGAATGGCTTGAATCGCACCCCCATTTTCACGAATGGGTGGAAATTGCTTGTATAGGTGTTCTAAGATGACAGTCGTCATAACACACGGCATCCTTTTAGAGTGTCACAAATTCATATTTCTATTATACACCCTTAAATTATTCATAAATCAAGACTATGCAAAACAGTTAATATAGTCTTATCGAAAATAATTAAAAAGTTACAAAATGTAATTCCGAATCTCAACGAAACCTCAATGAAACATTATTGTTATTCTCATGATAAAAATTCATAATCCGCTATAATGAAGCAGAAAATAAAACTATCTGAATGATAAGGATGTAAAATGACGGCATCAACTCGTAAAAAATCGCTTATCATCGCACTCATCATCGTAGCCAGCTTGTTATTCAATATCATCCCATCACTGGGAGCAGTTGTTTTACCCAGTGATTATCAAGGACTCACCTTTACCGACTCCACCATACCTATCGTCTTTGCCGATGGACCCGCCACTCCCCCACTCGGAACAGGTAGCCTAACTGCGACCATCGCTGGTGCAGGGCAACGTGTTCGATTCTATGAAGAATACGGCACATTTGACGGTAGCTTTAACCTCACTGGTGGTTTAGACACAAACACATTCACACTCAGTTATTCGACTTATACCGACCCCACCGCCACCAATACCAATAGCTGGTACGCCAATATTTATTTACTGCTCGATTCGTCCTTCCCTGCAACCCACGTATTCGCGGGTCCCATCCCGAATTGCTTCCGCCTCGATTTTGTCCCTGCGGATAACCCTGCTGATGGCACATGGCGCACCTATACCCTCACGGGTACATCACCCGTTTATGCACTAGCTGGATGCTTCGGCAGTCCGGGTACCCTCACAACATGGTCGGCATTTTTCACTACACCACCCATTTCTGGGTTAGTCAATAATCCGCGTGTTACTGCGGTGGCGCTGAATATAGGTGATAGTGCATCCACTTATGTGGGTTATGTTGGCGCATTTGATAATTTGGAAATTAATGGCACAGTTTATGATTTTGAATTGACCCCACCTGTGGCAATTCCAGAAGTAGAAGCGCCTGCTGTCGCCAGTCCACCCGTTACAGGATGTATTTATAAACGCGCACCCGGATTTGAAATGAGCAATCAACCCGATAACACCTATTGCACCTCTTTGATACAAGATGGCGCAATTGTGGCATATCCGGGTGCCATCCCCGAAAATCTGATTCGTGCGGGGGTCATCCGTGCAGTTGATATTTTCCGTTTGGAAGGTGGGCGCTCCATCGCCACATTCCCAGATTATGCTCAGGCGTGTTTATTGGGTGATGGACGCTTTATTTATATGGACGCGACCCAAGCCCCGCGCCAACAGGTTGAAATGCCCACAACCCTCACAGAAATAAGTGGTAGCACCTATACCTGTGCGTGGATACCGAATCCGGGTACCGTGATTTTAATCAACAAATAAGCTATTTTGGGGTGTGCGTGGGGCGCACCCCTTATAATCATAATCCATGACAAAAAGCACACCTCCGACCTATTGCATCACACCCTAAAATCTGCTATGCTATTTATCATTACATCAAGCACCAATTTAACCTTTTAGGCAACCATGTTCAACGAATTGTTCTCCCCAACAACAACAGGTATGACAATGCAACCACATCGGATACGATGGGGATTTTTTCGTTTGAGCGCCTAAAAACATCAACTAGGCAAAAAGCGAAGCGCGTGTGCGGAGAATCCCCACACGCGCTTTTTGTTTACTTTGGCATCTACAACAGGCATTTTTAGGAGGCATTCACCATGAATACGGTAACGATGAAATTCGGTGGGACTTCAGTCGGGAGCGAGGGCGCAATTCGCAACCTTGTGGGCATCATTCAAGAGGCATCAACACACCAGCGGGTGGTGGTTGTGGTCTCTGCCATGTCGGGTGTGACCGATATGCTAATTGAATCGGTCAGGATGGCGGCAAAGGGTGATAAATGGGAATATACCAACCTGTCCGCAAAACTGAAAGATAAGCATGAAACGGTCATCAATCACATGATTAAACCCGGCAAAGACCGCGAGCAATTGTTGGTCGCCATCCACAAACTGCTGGCGCAACATATCGAATTATGCCAAGCCATTCAGGTATTGGGCGATGTCACCCCGCGCATTATGGACGCGGTTGTGTCGCTGGGTGAACGCCTCAGTAGCCCGATGATTGCCGCCATTTTGCGCCAAAACGGGGTGAATGCCCAAGCGATTGATGCCAGTAAATTTTTGATTACCGATGATACCTTCCAAAGCGCACACCCCAATTGGGATGCCAGCCAAGCCAATGTAGATGCCAATCTTGTGCCACTGCTGGATAATGGTGTTGTGCCTGTCATCACCGGGTTTATTGGTGGCACTCGTGACGGTGTTTATACCACATTAGGACGTGGCGGGAGCGATTTTAGTGGCGCAATTTTCGCCGCGCTGGTCAAGAGTGATGAGGTCATCATCTGGACAGATGTGGATGGTGTCATGACCACCGACCCACGCATAGACCCCCGCGCCAAAGTGTTACCGTATTTATCATATACCGAAGTCGGTGAAATGGCATTTTATGGGGCAAAAGTATTGCACCCCAAAACGGTACAACCCGTTATCAATTTGGGCATCCCTATTTATGTGCGGAATACCTTCAATCCAACTCACCCAGGCACGCGCATCGGCAAAGAACAACACCCCAGCGAGGGTATCATCAAAGCCGTGACCAGCATTCGCAATATCAGCATGTTGACGGTGAGCGGGTCGGGGATGCTAGGGGTACCGGGCATTGCAGGACGCGCCTTTTTAGCCACAGCGAAGGCAGGCGCAAGCATTTTGATGATTTCGCAAGCCTCATCGGAACAAAGTTTTTGTTATACCGTGACGGATAATCAAGCGGATGTGGTCAAGCAAGCCGTTGAAATGGAACTGGCGCAAGAAATTGCACAAAACAATGTTGATGGCATCACCCTGACCAAAGATATTGTCATCCTAACGGTTGTCGGCGCAGGGATGCGCGGTACACCGGGTGTTGCGGGGCGTGTTTTTACGGTGATGGGGAATAACACCATCAATGTCTTGGCAATCGCGCAAGGCTCATCCGAATGTAGCATTTCGTTCATCATCCCCGAATCGGATATTAAACGCGCGGTGATTGCCTTGCATGAATTGGCATTATCGGCGAATGGGCATTAAGGTTGATTTGTGGCGGACATACGAGGCAGAAGCCTCTAGTCCGCCATTACATACCTGCCTAGTTTAAGAGTGTAATGGCTGTACTAGCCCTTTAGGGCGTATGTCAGCCACCATAAACACCACTTATATCCCTAAAATTTCGCCGTTTCGGGGATAATTTTCTCGGCAAAATGAGCAAGCGGTTCTAAGGTCTCGATGCCGTGCATATTAAAAATCACATGTTGAACACCCTCTTTTGCCAATGCCCCACAAAAATCAATGATGGCTTGTGTATTGGCAGGGTTCGATGCGTGATGAATGACCGTGCGTTCAATTTGGTCATAATCGCGCCCCAAATCATCACAATGCCCTTTTAACACGGCTAATTTATGCCGAATCCCCTCAACACCCATACCGGTATCAAAATTACACGCATCGCCATATTGCGCCACAAAGCGCAGAGTTTTCTTCTCGCCACTACCGCCCACCATAATCGGGGGGTGCGGTTTGCTAACAGGTTGCGGATAACAAATCGTTTCCGCCAATTGATAATGCTTGCCTTCATACGCGCCATCATTGGTTGACCACATCTGTTTGAGGATTTGCAAGGTTTCTTCCAGTTGTTCAAACCGTTCTGCCATCGGCGGAAATGGCACACCCAAGCCATGCGCTTCGCGTTCATACCATGCCGCCCCAATGCCCATATACGTGCGTCCACCACTCAATACATCCACAGTGGTGGCAGTTTTAGCAAGGATACCCGGATAACGATAAATCACGCCTGTTACCAATACCCCCAGTTTCACTTTTTGCGTGAGCGCGGCAATATAACCGAGTGTGCTATAGGCTTCAAGCATGGGGTCTTGGGCTTTATTCGTCCCCCACTCCATCTGATAAAAATGATCCATCACCCAAATGCTATAAAACCCAATTTCTTCGGCGTGTTGTACCACTTTTTTGAGCCTATCCCCACAACTTGTCGCATCATTTACCCAATTGAAAAATGGAATTTGCAAACTAATACGCATCGTCATTGTCCCTTTTATGCTATGATAACTTTCAGGCGCGTATTTTAACACATCAGGATGATGGAATGGCAAAATTTAGGTTAAATCAAGCCAATGCCCGCGCCAGTTCACTCGCCGATTCAAATCTTTCTTCTGGCTTTTTGGATAATGCCCGTAAAATGGCACTCGACATCGTTTTTGGCACATCAGGACGCATATCACGCGGGTCGGCAGGTGGTTGTTGCAAATGGGCAAATAAAATTTGCCCCGCACTACCTTTATAGAGGCGTTCACCTGTGACCATCTCGAATAATACCACACCCAACGAATAAATATCCGCCCGATAATCCACTTCACGCGCCGCCATGATTTGTTCGGGTGCCATATAATCTATTGTGCCAATTGTGCCTGTACCTGTCAGTTGTGTGCCTGCATAATCCAAATGCGCGATGCCAAAATCCATCAAAATCGGTTGATACGTTTCGTTATCGGCGTTCAAACGGAGCATGATATTGGATGGTTTAATATCCCGATGCACCAACCCCTGCTTATGAATATAATCCAGCGCGTTGCCAATTTGAATGAGCCATTCGCGGATGGTCTCGTAACTCACCTTGTTCTCTTTGATGAATTGCCCCAACTCCATCCCATCCACAAATTCCATCGCTAAATAATGTGCGCCTGTGTCCATTCGTCCAGAATCATATAAACGCACAATATTGGGGTGCTTCAGTCGGGCGAGTGTGGTGGCTTCGCGTTCAAACCGTTTGACCAAATTCGGGTCTCTGGCGAGGTCATTCGGCAATACTTTGACGGCGACCACGGTTTCATCGCCAAAACCTTTATACACCTCCCCCATTCCACCTTTGCCAATCACGCCTAATAATTCATATTTGCCACAATATTGACCCGTAAACGCGCCCGGATTTTTGATTTCTGGCTTCACACCTGCCCGCGCCACCGATTTGATGTTATAACGCAACCCATATAATTTTTGGTCTACAAAATTTTCAAGGCGCTT
>JALONZ010000147.1 GCA_025454675.1 Anaerolineae bacterium
TGCTGGGCGCAAAAATTGACATGCCCGCCTCGCACGGCACATTCAAACAAGCAGGCAAAATGGATTCATCGGATAAGCCCGAAAATTTGCCGTTGTTATGAGTAATCGAAAGGCTCACCTATGACACGCTACCTCATCCGCAGGCTGATTTTGCTCGCCTTCACACTACTGGTCACATCCATCATCATTTTCGCGCTCACTCAATTGCTACCCGGTGATATTGCCCGCCTCATTTTAGGACGTGACGCATCACCAGTCGCACTCGAAGAATTTCGGGTGGCAAACGGACTTGACCAACCAATTCCCATGCAATATGTCTCGTGGCTGACCAACTTTTTGCGCGGTGATTGGGGTAATTCGTATGATAGGGGCAATTTTGAAATTTATCCGCATGTGATGACCCGCCTCGAAAATTCGCTCCGATTAGCCATCTATACCCTGCTGATTGCCGTCCCAACCGCCATTTTATTAGGCATCATTGCCGCTTTGCGCCGTGATGGATTGCTGGATAGCCTCATCTCCATCGGCACATTAGCCGTTGTTGGATTACCCGAATTTGTGACCGCCATCATCCTCATCAATGTATTGGGTGGCGCAGGTAGCCCATTTTCATCCACTGCGCTGGTCTCATCCGATATGGCATTTAGCGATTGGATTCGCATCCTCACCCTGCCCGCTCTCACCGCCACATTCGTCTTGTTGGCATATATCACCCGCATGACCCGCGCAGGCGTGATTGATGAGATGAACAAGCAATATGTCCGCACTGCAATTTTGAAGGGGTTGCCGCCGCGTGTGGTGATATTCAAGCATGTGTTACGCAATGCGCTTTTGCCCACGATAACCGTGATTGCCATCAGCACAGGCTGGTTGATTGGTGGTCTGGTGGTGGTGGAACAAGTCTTTAATTATCCGGGCTTGGGGCGCGAATTGGTTCAGGCGGTGAAAAGCAAAAACATCCCCCTCATTCAAGCCTTAGTCATCATCACCGTATTTTTTTACGCCTTCTCAAATCTTCTCGCCGATTTGGTGTATGGCTTACTCAATCCACGCATTCGCTACGAATGATTATTCTTTCTCATTCAGGCGTTTTTGCCAACGGCTATGTAGGCGTTGATAGGTCATCTCGCTAATTTCACCATTAGCAAGGCGCACATCGAGCTGGTCGAGCAATTCACGAATTTCATCCGCCGTCATTTTATCCGGGTCTACCATCTCGACAGGCTTTTGTGGGGGCGGTGGTGGGGTTGGCACAGGCATAATTGGTAGAGGTGGCATTTGCTTGCGAGAACGCAAATTTGACCAGTCAGCTTTTTGGTCACGGATGCGCTCTAGCGTATCACTGGGAGGTGGGATGGTGTTGCGTTTGACGCTGGGATAGTCAAATTCGGGTTTGGGCAATGTGGCTAATGCGGCTTGGGCGCGACTTTTCACCCATTTGCTATTATCGCTAGTGGCGACTTTTTGCAAGGCGGGATAGGCTTTTTCGGCTTTGAGTTCGCCTAATATATCCGCACATGCTCCGCGAATGGTGCTATTGCCATGTGCTAACCCCTCTATAAGGGTATCTACCCCACTATCAGCCAATGCCAAAAAGATTTGCTTGCCCAAAATACGGATTTCATCTGATGAATCGGCTAGTAAATCCAAAAATGGCTTCGCAGAAATTTCGGTTGTGCGCCCCAATTCACCTAATGCTACGGTTGAAGCCAACCGAACATCCTTATTTTCATCTTTAAGCAATAGCATCAATGGCGTTAAGGCTTGTGGGTCGCGCAATTTTCCCAATGCTTCGGCAACGGCTTGGCGTACCAATGGATGAATATCTTCTGCGCCCAATAATAAGGCGGGTAAGGCGCGGGCATCGCCAATTTTGCCCAATGCTTCCGCACTCAATTTGCGCGGACGATAGGCAAACGCATGACTATTATCGGGTGTCGTCAAAATGCGCGATAAAGGGTCTACAGCGCGGGCATCACGCATATCACCCAAATCTATAATGGCATTTTCGCGCAATTTGGGACTACTAAGGGCAGAAATCAAACTGGCTAAACGGTCATCCGACATCAGAACACCTCATTAAAATAGGGGCAAGTTATCTACTTTGATGATACCACGCGATGATAATATCACAAACGCCGCCCAACAAAAACACATCCACATTATCGTGAAGGCAAACCGATGAATCTCTTTCATTTTGGGGATATTCGCCATCGCAACCACCCCCAAAAACCCAATCCCCGCAAGGATGAGTGAGGGCATTTGCAAGCGTGAAAATGCAGGGATAAATAAAATACCAATGATTGACACCCACGCCCAGTCTGGGATGATTTGGCGGACAGCATTTTTCTGACGTTTTTGACGATGGTCATCCTGAATTTGTTTGCGCTTGAATGTGGTCGCACCATCATAATCGGGATTCAGTTTTGGCATGGGGGTATCGGCTTGGGATACGGAGTGAGATTGCACCCGTTCCCCATCTATCAACAAACTAACGCGAATCCCTGCATCGGTTTGTATCATCTGAATGGTTGCTTGGTGCTTATTCACCATAAAGTTATAGGCTTGTCCCTTTTGGGTCAATTTTGGCGTTAGCGCGACAGGTTTATCATTCACCAAAACCACAGGCGGGGTTTTTTGTGGGTCACATGACACGGTATACGATTTACCAGCGCGTTCAAATTGCCAAATTTTCATGATGATGTGTCCTTTGGTTGGCGTTTCTTCTGCAATAGGCGTGCGCCAATATTCGTCTCTTCGGCGGAAGCATCCGATGATGATTCAACAGGTGGTTGTGGCTCATTGGCGGGTATGGTGGGTTGTGATGTGATGGTTTTAGGTAAATTGGTCACTTCGATGGTGGCAGAAGCGCGAACACGGTCACGGGCAGAACGCAACGTCGCCAGCCGTCCCTGATGGTCACTTGTCACCAATTTATTACGCCGTAAATAGGTCATCAAACGGCGTATATCACTCATCGTCACAATCAAACGGCGCACGGCAATATCAAATGGCAACAAAATTAGCACCAACAATAACAATAAGGGCGCAATCGGCACAAATCGCGCACTTTTGGTTTCGGTCAATTCAAATGGTCGGTTAAAATCATCTACGATTTTGATACCCCCTGTGAGTTGCGCGATGTTCTCCAATAACGTTTCATCTATATCGCGGATACGATATTCATCTGAATAACTGAGTACCCACCCCGTTGTTTGAGTGAGCGATAAGTCATCGGCAAAACCATCGGCGGTATTGGTCATCCGCAAAAAATATGCGCCTTCATCTTGTGGGATAAATTCCCCAACATAACTACCCGGTGCCACTTGACGCAATATCACCCGTGTGGCGCTATTATCAGGGGATTCACTGTAGACCACATTCGATTGCAATGCCAACCCATTCAAAAAACGTCCTTCATCATCACGCGCATCCACCAAAATTTGCGCCACCCCATCTTGATAAACCACCCGTGTCTCTAAATTTTCGCTCCTGCCTTCGGTGATTGTCCAGCGTATCGTTTGCCCCCAAAAGCGCGAAAATCCATCCCACGATACCCAATCCGCACCCCAACGCGAGGTTGCATCACTGGTAAATGCCACCGTGCGCCCCAATCCATATTGCCATGTGGCGAGGATGGGGTCGGAAAAAGGTTCAAATCCGCGCATCACCACTTGGGCGGCAGGGCGCGGTGTGGTGGCAACATACCCATATAATGTGGGTAAACCATCAATACCCTGCAAAATAGGGTGGTTAAATGTGGTCGGTGTAAAGGGTTGTTCTTGGATATAAGAACGGGTTGCAAGTACCGTTTCGAGGGTAAAAATGGATGGGATGCTTGACGCATCAGGGATACGATGATAATTTCCCCCACCCACTTGTGCCATTTGTGGCAAAAACGAGGCTTCATCCGCCCCAATTGAAATCACCGAAACCGTCACGCCATTTTCTTCATACAAGGCTTGGGTAAGGGGAATCAACCCTGCCGAATTTGCCCCGCCATCCGTCAATAAGATGATATGTTTTACCTCTGCGGGTTCTAAAACGATACTTTCAGAGACCAAGCGCATCCCCGCAATGATACTCGTCCCACCACTAGCGCGTAGTGTACCCACTTGACGTTGCAAGCGCACACGGTCTTCAACATCCTGAAAAGGCGCAATCCAATAGGCTTCGTTATCAAATGACCCAACTGCGGCGCGGTCTGTCGGTTGTAGAAAGTCTAATGAACGGATAATTGCCTCTTTTGCCAATTCAATATATGGGATGCCATCATCAGTTAATGCGCCCATACTGCCAGAACGGTCTATCATATACGCAATCGTTAGGCGTGGGAGGCGTTCTTGGTCTTTGATTTGCATTTCAACCGGCAAAACATCTTCTAATGGGGTGCGATAATACCCGCCCAACCCATAGGCATTATCGCCACCAATCACCACCAACCCACCGCCTAAATCGCTGATATAGGCGCGTAAATTCTCCATGCGCTGATTTGTCAGGCGGGTAGCAGGCACATTAACCAATATCACACTGTCATACAGTGCCAACCCTGCTGATGTGGTTGGGAAAGATTCGGCGGGGATAATCGTCACCTCTAAACCATTTTCTTCGAGTGCAGGTACAATATATCGCGCATTTTCTTCGCCATTTTCGCCCGTCACAACCAAAATGCGCGGGATACCCTCCACACGGGTGAATGCCGATAGGGTATTATTTTCAAAAAAACGGTCAGTTTCGTCTATTTGCACCTTAAAATCGCGGAATCCCGATTCACCACTGCGTAACGGGACGGTGTAATTATTTTCACCCTCACGCACAGTCACCACTTCCCGATAAATTTCTTCATCCGATGACAAAATCCGCATGGTGACATCGGTTGTGTAATTGGCGGTTAGTGTCACAATCAGGTTAAATTCTTGATTTTCGTTTAGGCGTGGAGGGACATCTACGGCGGAAATTTCAACATCGGGGATGACGGGGGTGCGTTCAAACAGGATATAATCAATTTCAATCCCCACCGATTGCGCCAACTGGGCGGCATTTAGGGCATCCCCCACTGTGGATAAGCCATCACTAAAAATGACCATTCGGCGCACCGCATCTTCGGGCAGTAGTGCCAAACCCAACCGAATCGCCGCCTCGATGTTGCTATTGCCCCCATTCGGTTGGCTACGGATGGGCGCTAATTCACGGCTATTGCTCATCGTGCGGACGACTTGCGCCTCTGCACCAAAAACAATAATGCCTGCAAGGTCATCGGGACGCATGGTTTGTAGAGATTGACGGATATAGGCTTCAGCAGATGCTTGTGCCACCCCGCCCAAGCTATCTGATGAATCTATTAAAAAGACGACCGCCGAGCGATTCGCCGATTGCACCAATTGCGCCCCCGCCAGTGACATCACCAACAGGATGAATAGCAAAAAGCGTAAAAATAGGCTACTGCCATCACGCACACGCCGAAATGGATTGCGCGGGAATCCCAAATACCCCACAACAGGCAAAATGAGGAGTAATAACCATAACGCTGAGGGGGTTGTAAAAATCATGGCTTATTGTCCAATTATCAAACAGAATATCCCCATATTGTAACAAACGATTGTGGAAACTTCATGGAGAAATGTGAAATGATGATGTATTGTCGTAGGGGCTTGCCATGGCAAGCCCCATATACAGAAACTTAACAACAAAATTACTTTTTGACCTCACCCCCCAGCCCCCTCTCCAAATTGGCTATGCCTTACCCACATCTTTGGCATTAGGGACAATCCATTCTCGGCAGATGCTAAAGCATCCGCCTATTCGATTTAGAAGCGCACTAAAGGGGCTAAAAATCCGACCATGTGTACGGTTTTAGCGCCTTTAGTGCGCTTACAGGCTTTTGCCTAGCAGGGTTGTTTTAACACCCTGCGTAA
>JALONZ010000148.1 GCA_025454675.1 Anaerolineae bacterium
ACCGCATTACCTGCCGAGGCGGCGATGCGAAGGAACATCCAGAATGGCTCGGTGCTATAGAGGACGAATCCCACAAGGATGTGATAGGAGATGAGATAGGTCATGAAGATAGAACTATATAACACCCCAATCATAATGAGCGTTTTGGAGAGTTCTGTCTTGAAGATGGCATAATATACGATTGAGCCAATCAACAAAGTGAATACACCCGTCATCATCACACGGATAATTTCGGGGTCTTTGAAGAACAGCAAAAATTCACCAAACATAAAGCCGTATCCGACCACGATGAATACCCCATATACCACGACCAAAGCCAGTAATTGGATTGACATGGGGATTTTGCGCGTTTTTTCGCCTTCGGGGGCAAATGTGAAACGTCCGACCGCGTTAATGGGGTCTTTTTGGACTTCGTTCACATTTTTTGATAGCGCAAGGAAGATGCGCCCAATTGTCCACGCAATGCCATATAACGAGGCAAGGGTGAAGAATACAAAAAAGGCGAATAGGGTAAGTTGGCTCACCGTGACGGTTGTTTCGGTGAAGGGCAGGGTAAATTCAAAATAGCCAACTGCGGCAGTGTTGCCACCTGCGTTACGGGTGATTTGGAGGTTTAAGCCTGTGGGCAGGGTTGCGAAGGCGAATAAGCCAACGAACAAAATAATTTGCCAATACGAAATTTGCCAGATGCTAAAACTCAACACGCGACCGGGTGGTGTTTGTTGGGCTTCGGCATCCACATCTTCGATGGGGTCGGCTTCGGCATCACGCAAAACTAAGCCTGTTTCTTTATCCACTTCGGGTTCATGCGGATGTTGGCTCATGCGTTTATCCATCGCACCCATACCCCACGCAAATGCGAATGAGGATGTGAACGCGCCAACGACAAAGCCTAATTGTGCATCCCAAACAGGCTCAACACTTTGTAAAGCCCGCAAAACAATCACAAACAATAGTCCAAGAATTAAACCGATTATTCCCATCGGCACGGCACGGGCTAATCCGGGTTTCATGGGCAACTCCTTCAAGAAAAAATACTAAATCCAATAGATAACCACGTAGAATAAGAGCCATGCCACCAAGACAAAATACCATAATTTTGCCCCAGCTTCTACAGCCCACAAATAATCGTTCACATTATACACGCGCTTGCGCCCATTCACATAGACAAGACCTAAATAAATACCGATACTCACCGCATGAACAATATGAAAGCCTGTCATGACGCGGAACACTTGCGCGTATTGTGTGCCTGTGGGAACAATCACCCACTCATAGCCAATTAGCACCACAAAAATACCCCCTAAGAGGATGCTTATCAACCATAAGCGCAAAAATTCACTCAAGTTTTGATTATTCACCACTTTGACGGCATGTCTGACCAGTAAGGCACTTGCCCCTAAAATCGCGGTGGCGATGGTCGCAATGACGACACCTAAGCGGTCATTCGGGTCGGGCATCCAATTGGGTGAGAAACGCATTTGCCAATTGACAACGATTAAGCACACAAATGTTAAAATCCAACTCGCCTGAAAAATAAAAATGCCTGCGCGTTTATTTTGCAAGGCTTGTTGTTCTTGTCGGGTTAAACCCAGTTCCAATAAATCTCGTTGCATATTATTTTTTCTACCAATAAGCCATCATTCATAGATACAATGTTGTACCTCACCCCTAAATCCCCTCTCCCAAACGGAGAGGGGAAAAGGACATGATATATCATGTCCCTACAACCCACCTATAAAATCTTTTTCTCCCCCTCTCCAATTTGGAGAGGGGGCAGGGGGGTGAGGTCAAAAAATTTTGTTGTTAAGTTGCTATTCAATCACCTGCCGATGGTTCTGGGGCAGGGGTGGGTGTGGTTGGTGGCAATGCTTTGGGTTTTTCGGGGTTAAATGATTCGCCAAAGCGGGCTTCCATCGCTTCTAAATAGGCTTTGGATGCGTCTGTACCATAACCATACGGGTCTTCAAACGGGATGGGGTCGCCCACAAAGTTATAAGCAGGTGGGGGCGAGCTGGTTTGCCATTCTAATGTGAGCGCACGCCAAGGATTTGCACCTGCCACTTTGCCACGATAGATGCTGACAAAGACATTATAAACCAAGACGAATGTCGAAAAACCCAACACAAAAGCCGAAAAACCAATTAACAAGTTCCAGTTTTGGAATTGTGGGTCATATTCGGCGACACGGCGTGGCATCCCTGCAATCCCAACCATGTGCATGGGGAAGAAGGTGAAGAAAAATCCGAAATAGGTGAGTGCAAAGTGAATTTTGCCCAAGCGTTCATTCAACATGCGCCCTGTAAATTTGGGGAACCAGTGATAAATGCCGCCGTAAATGGCGAACACACTGCCACCGAATAACACGAAGTGGAAGTGGCTAACCACAAAATAGGTGTCGTGCATATGAATATCCACAGGCACAGACCCCAACATCATCCCGCTAATCCCGCCGATGACGAACAGCGACAAGAATCCCAGACCAAATAACATGGCGCTATTCAGGCGGATTTTGCCACCAAAAATTGTACCCAGCCAACCGAAAATTTTAATCCCTGTTGGCACGGCGATGATGAACGAGGTAATCATGAATGGAATCCGCAATTCGGGTTGCAGACTGGTGAACATATGATGCGCCCAAACGGTGAACCCGACCAGCGCAATCGCCATGCTTGATAGCGCAATCATGCGATAGCCAAAGATGGGTTTGCGCGAATGTACCGAGAGTAATTCGGATAAAATGCCAAAACCGGGCAACACCATGATATACACGGCAGGGTGGCTATAGAACCAGAACACATTTTGCCACAGCAACACATCACCGCCTGCGGTGGCATTGAAGAAGGTCGTGCCAGCCACACGGTCAAGGATGAGCAAGGTTAGCGCACCTGCTAAGAAGGGGGTGGCTAATACCACGATGATGGAGGTGGCGAAGGTTGCCCAAACGAACAACGGCATTTGAAACCAGCCCATACCGGGTGGGCGCATATTTTTGATGGTCACGATGAAGTTAATCGCGCCCAAAATGGATGACAGACCCAACAAGTGAATTGAAAGCGCCCACAGGGTTTGCCCATCGGGGCTATAAATGGTACTCAGGGGTGGGTAGCTTGTCCAACCTGCTTCGGCGGGTCCCACAAAATACCCTGCAATCAGGAGCAAACCAGCAGGTGGGATGAGCCAGAAGGCAAACGCATTCAACCAAGGGAATGCCATATCTTTTGCGCCCAACATCAGGGGAATGAGATAATTCCCAAAACCTGCGAACATCGGCACAATCCATGTAAAAATCATCATTGTGCCATGTAAGGTGAACAGGGTGTTATATGAACTGCCACTTGCCATCAAATCAATGGCTGGTGTGAGCAGTTCCCAACGGATGAGCATCGCCATTCCACCCGCAATGATGAAAAATACGAATGCCATCACCATATATTGCACGCCGATGATTTTATGGTCTATTGACCAGCGAAAATATTCGCTCAGGGCGGGACGTTTGGCGGGTGTTTGTAATCCACCGATTGGATATGTTGCTGTTGCCATATAAAAACCTTTCCCTTTGTTTTACATTACATCACAATTTACAGTTATTGACATTTTATTTTGGATGGCATGTATGCCGTCCCTATAATTCGTAATTTTTGCCATGTAGGGGCTTGCCATGGCAAGCCCCTACGTTCACCCATTGTTTTAATTATCGTCCGTAAAGTTTTCGGCGTAGGTATTCAGGTTATCCAAATCGCAAACCGACTCACCTGTATCGTTGATGGTGCATAAATAGGCAACAATCGCTTTTGCATCTTCAACGGGCATATAATTGGGCGCGGTGGGGTCTGATGCTTGGAAATTGTTCATTAAATTCCCAAAACCGGGCACCAAATAATCACCAGGGACATATAACGAGTGATACAGGTATTCTTCTGGCGCTTCGCCAGTAGATGAAGAACGCGCACCAGCGGCTCTATCGCCAATCCCTTCTAAACTGGGACCCGTCACCCCTGCCCATTCAATGCTGTAGATATTACCTGCTTCATCGGTTGGCGATTCTTGGAGGATATGACACCCTGCACAAGGATATGCACCCGAAGCGAGGATTTGAGCGCCCCGCACAACGGGGTTATCGGGCGGATTGACGGCGCGGTCAATGGCGGGGTCAATAAAACTCCGCAGAAAAGCGTCTTCGCTATCATACACACGGATGAAGGCATACATCGCGCCATGACCACTGCCACATAATTCGGTGCATACCACACGATATTGGCTGTAATTGATGACGAAAGTCTCTGCAAATAATTGTAGGGTTGGTTCATCCACAAGGGTGCTGATTTCGGCACTCAATAATCCGCGTGCGGATTCTAAGAATTGGGTGGCATAGGGTTCGATGGTGGGGTATTGGGCGCGGGTATCACGCACGGCTTTGACCACAGCATCAAATGTGGCTTGGTCAAATGTGTCGCTGAGGGTGATAACATCCACCGCACGCCGACCGAATACATCATTTAACCCGCGCGTATCGCTATCTTCACGATAAGCCGTCAGCGCATTATCGGCTCGGCTGGTAAAGGTGCGTTGACGTGCCACATCATCGGTTGCGATGGGGGTGAAGCGGGCTTCGGTTTGACGACCGGGCAATAAATCTTGTTTAATCCGCATTTCTGGCACCCAGAAGGCATGAATGACATCTTGGGTATTCATCACCATCCGTACAGAATCGCCGACATAGGTGTACAAGATATTGGATGTGACGGGCAACATATAACCGCCATCATCGGTTTGCTTGAGGGCGCTCATGCGCTCCCCTTGTTCAAAGGCAGTGAGTGTATCGCCAGAGATGGGGACATCATAATTAAATGTCCATGCGAACCGCGCACCAGTGGCATTGACCACCATTTCATTGTCTTTGGGGGCGCGAATATCTTGCCACACCGAAAAACTATAGAAGGCTAAAATGACCACAATCACGGCGGGGATGGCTGTCCAGACGATTTCGAGGAGGGCATTGCCATGTACGGTGGGACCATCTCCTGTTTCGCCCGGTTTGACGCGGAAGCGCACAATCGAATAGAGCAATGCCCCTTCGACCAGTAAGAAAATCGCGCCACCAATGCCCAACAAGACAGCGAAGAGTTGGTCAATTTGCAATGATTCGGCAGAGGCTTGTGTGGGAAATATAACAGGGGTGAATTGGGCGATGAGAATCCCACCAATCACCAACAAAACTGCTACTATCCCAACAGTTGCGATGAGCGTTCCAGAAACGCCACCTTCAGGCTTATTAGAATGTCCATAATCCATAAGTATTATTCCTATAAAAATCCCGATTTGTGCCAATTTACACAAGAACTAATCCGATTTTACATGACGGGTTGGGCTTTGACAAGCAATTGGGAATGAATTGGTATATCCCTCATCAACTATTTTTCTTTTTCTGGCGTTTGTGAGTAAAATGGTGGAATGAGATTTTGATAAAGTGAAAAATAATGCGACCTTCTGACGAAAAATATTGGACTGTCATTCAAAAAAACACCTTTTATTTTTTTGATGCCGATTTTGAAGACCAAAATGAGGCACAGAATATTGATATACTCACCACACATCTCTATAACTTATATGAAAAAATTCAACAACAAGGCGTTCAGAAAGTATTATTTGATGAATTGATGCAAAAACCATATGGTTTGCAAGCCATTTTAGCTTTGAACGGACTATCTAATGAAACACTTAAACGCATTATTACCATTGTAAGGATTGTGGATGATGATGAATTAAATCGGATGATGCGAAAAGCGGATTGGGGGCAACCTATCAATCCATCCCATGAATTGAAAGAATGGGGAACAGTGTATATTCAAAAATTAGCACAAAAAAATGATGCTTTTCGGGGTGGACTTATCAATTTATTCTTTG
>JALONZ010000149.1 GCA_025454675.1 Anaerolineae bacterium
CCGGGGAATGGGTGCATCCGCAAGCCTTCAATTTCCAGATAAGTCGCGCCGACTACCGAAGCAAACCACGGGATAATCACCGACCCGCGTTCTGCAAAAATGGCGCTAATTTGTCCATAGATTGCACCACGTTCCGCAATCCCTGGGGTGATGGCGGCTTGTTCTACCAGTGCATCCACTTCGGGGTCAGAGAAGTGCGTTTCGTTATAAATCCCACCGGTGATATACGCCTCAACAAAATAACTTTGTGGCAAGGGGCGGTCTCCCCAACCCGTGATGCCCAAGTCCACTTCCAGCCATTCGGTATCGGCATAATAAATGCCTTCTTCGCGCAACAAAATGTTCACATCAATACAACCTTGTTCCCATTGTTGTTGCAATGCCACCGCCAACGATTCGTAATTAAACGAATTGACGACATAAAAATCGGTTGAAAGGCGTTCTTGACCTGTCGCTTCTAAAATCAGCGCACAGGCTTGGGCGGGGTCATAAGGTTGTTCAATGGGGAAGAAGAAATCGGCATATTTGGGTCCGATGGGGTCGTTATTGCCCACAATACCCAATCCTTCTTGAACAGTATCCAGCAATTCAAACCGATTGGTTGCTAATTTGAAGGCTTGGCGAATCCGTACATCTTCACCCAGTGAACCTGCATCAGAACGCAGGCGAATTACGGGGTGTTGATTAGTTGGCACATTAAAAACCGCCACATTCGCATCACCCTCAAGGGTAGCCACTTGGTCAATATCTACTTTGAAGATGAAATCCACTGCCCCACTGCGGAGTGCATCAATTTGGGTGAGTGCATCATCAATAAAGACGAATTCCACACCATCGAGTAAAGGTTGTCCTTCACGCCAATAATTTTCGTTGCGGGTGAATACGGCGCGTTCACTGGGGCTATATTCCACAAGGCGGAACGGACCCGTACCATTTACACCATCATTCAAATCGCCCGGTGTTTGGTCGCCTTCACTCAGGATGAGCGCATGACGATTCGCTACACCAAAAATAAAATCGGCATTAATGGCGGGCAAGGTGAACACCACCGCATCATCACCATCGGCACTCACTTCAAATTCGCCCATCAAACTGATTGCGGGCGAGCCAAGTTCTTTTAGCCGATTGAAGGTATAAACCACATCCGCCGATGTGAAGGTCGAGCCATCATGAAACAGCACCCCTTCCACCAATGGGAAGCGGTAGGTTAAGCCATCTTCGCTAATTTCCCAACCAGTCGCCAAATTGGGGACAAGGCTACCCATATAATCCACCTCAATCAGGTAATCATACATGGTACGATTGAATAAAATTTCTGGGTCATTCGAGCCTGTCGCGGGGTCTAAGTTGATGGGGGCATTCATCCCCACACGTAACACACCGCCACCACCTTGTGCGCTTACCACGCCAGAAAATGCCAATACCCATACCAAGAGGATGAGCAAAAATGGTAGTCGTTTATGGATGGTCATTGTTTCCTCCATGCTTTGAATAAAAAAACGCCAAACACACTGCGTTATTTTGCAGATGTGTTTAGCGTAACATATATTACCCATTCATGCAGGCAATCTGGGGTTTCTTAACCAAACCTATAGATTTTGTTCTATTTGGAAACGTATCCGCCATCGAGTGTAACGACATATGTTAAATTCGATGTGAGCGGGATGTAAAATTCGCTCCACTCCATGCCACCTTCATAGCAATCATACACATACACATCATAATCATCGGCAGGCAGTTCTATGGCGATACTACCGCCATCACCCAAAACATCCACCAAATTACTGCCCCAATCTTCGGCATAAGATGATGAGATATACACCCCACAAATATCATCGCCAGTCGAATTGAACACACCAAAGACATAACTGCCACTGTATTCATCACTCATATCATCATCAGTTGAAGTATCATCATCAGTGGTTTGGTCATCTTCGGTAATATCCTCATCCGAGAAATCTCCCCCGTCCACATACACATTCAGGTCATAATCACCGCTAATCCAGCCGTCATATGTGGTCGCAACGATGATATAATCGCCGGTTTCGGTGAATGTATAGGTAATGACGGCATTAAAATCGCCCAAACTATCATCATCTTCTGCCAAAACAGTTGAATAATCAGGCGAGAGGAGGATGAGATACGAATCGAGTTCGGCAGATTCCATCGTGATGGTGAGTGTTTCGCCTGCTTCCGCATACACGACCCATTCTTCATAACCCAAATCTTCTTCAATATCACCACCTGCATCTACCACACCACTATCATCTTCAACGGGAGGCAAAATTTCGGGCGTGGGGAGTGGTGTCGGCTCGGCGGGCGGATTATTGCTATCATCTGTGCCTTCATCGGTGGGCGTGCCATATAAGCGTTGAATTGCCAAAATATCATCCCGTTGAAGGGTCGGTGCTGTCCCAGAGAAAGCATACATCACCGCAGTCGGGTCATCGCTATGGTCTAAACCGAGTGAATGCCCAATTTCATGCAATGCCACCACATAAAAATCGGTATCGCCACCATCATACAATGTCCATGGCTCGGCATCATCAAAGAAAATATCACCACCATCGCTTGGGAAGTAGGCGAATGCCAACACATCGCCTTCTGTGCCAAATTCGGAGTCATCAAGGGTGAATGACAGTTCAATATCGGCATTACCACTGGTTTCGGAAAAACTGAGGGCAGATACCGCGTCCCAATCGGCGAATGCTTTACGAATCGCCTCTTGTGCCGACCCACAATCCAAATTGGCGGGGCAATTGAGCGTTTTGAAAGTGAGTGTGGTTTTATCCCATTTATCTGCGATGGTAAATCTTGCCCCGCGTGTTTCGGGGATGCGATGAATATCAATCGGAGATGGTTTATCGTCTTCCTCACCTTGCGCGGCAATATGCACAACGGCAACCAACGATAGATTCATCAATACAATGATTAAAAAGGCTTTGAGTATTCGCATAAAAGTGTCCTCATCCATAAAATAAGCCTGCGATATTCAAATTGTAACCGTTTTTTAATTTTGATGGTGCAAAGCTGTAAAAATTTCTTTGCGATTGCGTCTATAATCATAAATATCGTTGACAATGGAGACCTCAATAAATGAGTTTGCACCCGCTAGACCCAAAAGCCATACACACTATGCACCAAGCCAGCAAAATATTGCTCACAGCGCGGTTACTCGGTAGCGACCCGCTTCCCAATGGATTGCGTCACAGTTTATTGCCCACCTTAAACGAATTTGCCCTGACCACAGGCAGATTATCATTTGGTGGTGAGTTGCGCCTCAATTTTACCAACCCAAGTATTCATTATGTTCAGGATGGCAAAACGCTGTTTGATGTGCCGATGGATGGACACACCCAAACCTCATTATTTCATCAGGTCTATGCCGAATTTGGCAAATTAGGATTATCACTCACACCTGATGAATCCAAAATCACCGAAAACATGCCATTTGAGTTCACGCCCAAGAACACACATGCCTTATACGAGACAATGATTACCATTTATGGATGGATAGCCAGCGTCAAAGCCCGCTTTTTAGGCTTTCAGACTCCATTGGTGTGGTGGGCGCATGGATTCGATTTATCATGTTTATGGTTTCCGCATGAGGGAGATGAACATACCGACTCTCATCTGAATATTGGCTTTTCGCCAGGGACACCCGATATTGGTGAACCATATCTCTATTTTTATGTGTATCCGCCCCTATTAGAGATACAAAATGATTTGCCACATGGCATGACATGGGTCACAAATTGGAGCGCACCGGGCGGTGTGTTGCGTTATTCACAGATTATCGCATCCCCAGAGCCTGCAAATTTGGTGATGAGCAGTGTGTGGCATATTTATAGGACGGTGAGTAGCCGATTGAAATGAAAATGGGGGGGATTTGCGAATTTTGGTGGCGGACATACGAGGCTCGTGCCTCTAGTCCAACATTACATTCACACAGAGCATTATGTAGGGGCTTGCCATGGCAAGCCCTTACGGATTATATGACTAGATTACGATGCGGCTTCTTCGTCTTGAATAATCAAGACTGTCACCATACCGAACATGCCATCGGGACCTTCGGCATGAGATAAAATGTGGCAATGATACGCCCAAACACCGGGTTCTTCGCAATCAATCAACACATCATAGCGTTCACCGGGGGCAACGTTCAGTGTGTCACACAAATAGGGTGTGGGCAGGTTATAACCATCTTTGGCGAATACCAATTGGGGCAAGCCGTGCAAGTGCATGGGGTGAATCATCAAGCCTTCATTGAAATAACGCACACGGATTTTATCACCTTTTTTGGCGATAATCGGTTGGGTATAGGGGAAGCTACGACCATTGAAGGTGAATTGTCCTAAACCAGAATCGTTCATCACAAGATTATAATCGGCACTCACGACTGGTTCGCGGGATTTGTCTTTGGGTTCAATAATAAATGCACCCAACAAACCGCGTGTCACTTGTTCGGCAGAGTTGTGATGCGAATGATACATGTGCGTGCCTGCGTTACGGGTGGTGAATTCATAGGTATAGGTTTGACCGGGTTGAATCACGGGTTGCGTAATCATCGGCACACCGTCTTGCGAATTTTCAATCTTTAACCCATGAAAGTGAATGGCTGTGCTTTGGGTCATCTCATTAGTGACAACCAACCGAACTCTATCACCTTCAGTCACGCGAATTTCTGGACCAGGGACAATGCCGTTATAAGTCATGGCAACAGCTTTAATACCGGGTTCAACTTCCCATTCCACTTCTTTACAGGTGATATTGAACACTTTCACATCACCATCCATTTCGGGTTCCATGCGGTTTACCCAAAAAGTAGGTTCTTGACCAATATTCGCCAAGAAAATGTCCACTCTTTCTTGGTGATGAGCATCCATTTCTTGCCATGTCATTTGTGTTTGCGAAACACCATGACCGTTTGTGCCTGTGCTATCTAATTTTGGGGTTGCACCAGCAATGGCGTTTGCGCCCACTGCACCAGCGCCAAGCGCCACTGCACCAGAAGTCCCTGCAATTTTCAAAAAGTCGCGCCGTCCAAGTTGTTTCATGTTTGTCTCTCCCATATAGAAAATCAATTTATAAATCTAATTCGCTAATTTGCACAATGGTGATATAGGGGGGTATGTTCCCCCCCAGAATATCCTTAAGTTATTGACCCGCCGCCAGTTGTACAACATAACCCATCAAGTTGCGGATTTGCTCATCATCCATTTCGGGAATACCACCCCGATATGGATGCACAACCATCTCGCCAAAGGCAGGCAGTGTGGTGAGTTTGGTGACGAAGGCTTCGGTATCAATCGTCATGCCAATCAAATTGCTATTAAACGCGGTTGGGCTACCTTCCCCGTTCAATCCATGACAGCTAGAGCAATACCAACCATAATCGGCTTGGGCTTTTGCCAAATCAATCGGTTGAGCATCGGCACTGGCTTCTGGTGTAGATTCGACAGCAGGCGTTGCCTCTGCAACAGGGGCTTCTTCTGCGGGTACCGTTGTTTCGGATGTACCTGCCAATACCGCCACATAATCGAACAAAGCAATCAAACGCGCATCATCCAGTTCAGGGATACCCGCACGATACGGATGAACAACCATCGCGCCAAATGGGGGCAAAGTTGTAAATTCGGTCAGAAGTGCGGCTTTATCAATCGGCATCCCAACAAGCGCACTATTGATAGTGGTTGGGCTACCTTCCCCATTCAAGCCATGACAACTGGAACAATACCAACCATAATCTTGAACAGCTTGTTGATTATCTACCACAGGCATTTCAACAGCAGGTGTTGGTTCTGGGGTGGCTTGGGTTGGTTCTGGCGTAGCGACCACTTCCGTTGCTTCTGGCGTGGCTGTTGCTTCGGCAGGTGCTTC
>JALONZ010000150.1 GCA_025454675.1 Anaerolineae bacterium
CTAATAAACCCAAATCATCCGTATGGAGATAATACACCCCTTTCATCTCAGTCACACCATCCATCAATTTGACAGGAATCACGACCCCATCATGCACCAATTTTTTCAGGATGGTTTCTAAATTCGGGTAACGCCTGCGCGTAAAATGGGCTTTAATATGTTGAAGCGTTGCAATCCCCAATGCTTTAATCGCTTTTTGAACCGCGATTGTCACGACTTCCGATTCAGTGAGGGTATGATTGGGTACATCTGGGGGCAAACATCGTTCCATCAAATCCCACCATCGCTGATTCCCCTCGCGTTTGGCAACAGAAATTTTTCCCTTATGCCATAAATAATCGAGCATCTTATTCAAAATAGAATCACCCGTCCAACCTGATGACACGCCACCCTTACCATGCGATTCAAATGCACGAGATGGCAATGCACCTTCATTTTGGAGTCGGGCGAGGATGTCATTTTGCAGATTCACCCCTTTTTCATTCAGTTCTGCTAACCACAACTTGAGGTATTCCCCCCACGCTCCTTCACGCGGATAAACATCCATCCAATGGCGGTAAATCGGGTAATCTGCCGATAACACCAATGAGGCTTCATGCGCCCAATATTCAAACATCTGCTTATCACCATAAATAAATTGCGCCAGCGCACCTTTATCATAGTTCCCCACCCTGCTCCACATCACAATCAAATGGCTTTTGGCAACCGCGCTAATCGGGTCTAATTGCAAACATCCAATAGAAGCCAGAACAGTCGCAAAGGTCGGATTTTTTGTGTCATGCAAATATTGTTTGGTAATTGCCAATTGGCGCAGATGAGTCAGTTGTACAGGGCGATGGGTTGTCATTGAATTATCCTTTGTGGGTAATGCCATAGCATTATCAATCATAGTACAAAATTTCTAAATTGTCAATTTATCAGGTGCAAAATAGGTCAATCAGCGTTATAATCGAATCAGGCGTTAATTATTTGTAAAGGAATAGAATATGACCTTAGAAATGATACCCAGAACCGCCTTTGCCACCACCACACGCGGATTAGACCGCAATAGTCCCCCCATGAAATTATTTGAAAAAGCCAAAAAATATGGCATTTGGAATCCCAGCGATATTGATTTTTCTCAAGATAAAAAAGATTGGCAATCCCTGAAAGCTGATGAACAAGAAATTTTATTGCATTTAACATCCATTTTTCAAGCAGGTGAAGAAGCCGTTACGCTCGATTTGCTCCCGCTCATCATGACGATTGCTAAAGAGGGTCGGATTGAAGAAGAAATGTTCCTGACCACGTTTTTGTGGGAAGAAGCCAAGCATGTGGACTTTTTCAATCGGTTTTTCAATGAAGTGACTGGTGTGGATGCCACCACATTAAGCCGTTTTCACCAAGATAGCTATAAATCTATTTTTTATGAGGCATTGCCCACCGCGCTCAATCGGCTCACAGTTGACCAATCACCAGAAGCACAACTGATTGCATCCGTGACCTATAATATGATTGTGGAAGGGGTTTTGGCAGAGACAGGCTATCATAGCTATTACACCGTGTTGCGGAATAATAACCTGATGCCTGCCACATGCGCCGCCATTGATAAACTCAAACAAGATGAATCACGTCATATCGCCTATGGCATTTTCCTCATTTCGCGCCTTGTGGCAGAAAATCCAAAATTGTGGGATGTGGCAGAAACAACCATGAACACCTTGCTGATGCCCGCGCTAGGAGTCATCACCGAAGCCTTTTCGTTATATAACCCCGTGCCGTTTGGGTTGCAATTGGATGAATTTACCGCCTTTGCCACCATGCAATTCCAAAAACGCTTTATGCGGATTGCTGGCTCACAAGGCGCATCAATAGATGATGTGTATGTCGTCACACATACCGCCATTGACAACGAAGATGCGTAAAAATATCATTTTGGGGCATCGGAAAGGAGTCCATGCCCCAAATGGAAACGCTTCTCACGGTTTGCTTAGGCAAATTGCCTAATCGCCATTGACAGATTCCCCACCCCATGCTAACATATACCTTACGTGCGGGGTAGAGCAGTGGCAGCTCGTCAGGCTCATAACCTGAAGGTCGGAAGTTCGAATCCTCCCCCCGCAACTATGATACGGTGATATAGCTCAACTGGTGAGAGCGCGTGATTCATAACCACGAGGTTGCCGGTTCAAGTCCAGCTATCACCACATATTACAAAACACCAAAGACTCCCCTAGTGGGAGTTTTTGTGTTATAATGGATTCATCGCCAATTTAATCATAGTGGGGTAAACACCATGGTTATTAAACGAGAAACCCGCGAACAAGCCCGTCAATTACGCGCACAAGGCACACCGATTATTGATATAGCCAAACAATTGGGTGTATCTAAAGATACGATTAGTGATTGGACACACGATATTGAACTCACCCCAGCCCAAATTGAAGCCCTAAAAGCAAAGAATCATCGTAGTGCCAATCAACTCATTGGCGCAAAAGCCATCAAATTGAAAGCCCGTGAGCAAAGACAAAAATGGCAAGAAGCAGGCAGGACAAAAGCGCGTGAAAATCGCTTACTGCATCGCATTGGATGTTTATTATATTGGGCAGAAGGAGCAAAAAGGCGTAACACCATCATATTTGTGAATACCGACCCCGAAATGATGCGTTTATTCATGCGATTTTTGCGCGAAGAATTACGCTTAGATGATGAAAAAGTCACACTCTACCTTCAGTGTTATACCCTAGTGATTTCCGAACAAGAAAAAATTCAACAGTATTGGCTCGATACTTTAGGGCTAAAAACAGCCAATTTAGGCACGGTCTATGTCAAAAAAGCCAATGCACAGGGGCAAAATAAATATCCTCATGGAATTTGTACTATCACTGTAAGTAGTACAGAATTAACCATGCACATTTATGGTGCAATTCAAGAATATGTTGGGTTTGAACGCCCAGAGTGGTTATTTTAGCGGGTGAATTATGGTCAATAAGAAGCATATAGAACGCCAACAAGCACGCGAATTACGCGCACAAGGCATCTCAATCATTGAAATTGCCAAACAACTCCATGTTTCAAAGGGTTCAGTCAGCACATGGGTGCGCGATATTGAACTCACACCAGAACAGGCTCATCGGCTTGTAAAAAATCAAGGGGCTACAACTAGGCAATACATTCCTGCTATGAATCGGGACAAAGCCTATCTTAACCGTCAAGTATGGCAAAATGAGGGGCGCATCAAAGCGCGTGAAGGCGATATTCTTCACATGACAGGCTGTATGTTATATTGGGCAGAAGGCACAAAAAGACGCAATAGCATCATTTTTGTCAATTCCGATTCGGATATGATGAGATTATTTGTACAATTTTTGCGCGAAGCCTTACATGTTCCAGATGAGCTGATGAAATTACAAATTCATTGTCATACACACGATGAATTAGAAAAATCTCGAATTGCGACTTATTGGTTAAATCTACTCAGACTAACCGATAAAAATCTCAACAATATCCACACCAAAGTCAGTAGCCAAATTGCCAAAAATATTTTGCAAAATGGTGTTTGTGCCTTGACCGTAAATAGTACCGAATTAACGATGCACATTTATGGCGCAATTCAAGAATATGGCGGGTTTGAACGTCCAGAATGGCTATTTTAGCCACGCATCCCGCGCACGATACGCCACACCACCCAACCACCGAATATCCAATTTACCCACGCCAAATCAATCGGCATTGGGGGTGGTGTCGGCTCGGATGTTGTTTCAAATGTGACAAGGGTAAATTTATCTTTATTGGCTAAAAATGCCTCTTGGGTGATGGGAATCTCCATCGAATTTAGCCACCAACGCATAATGGGGTCATGTTGACAGCGTTGAAATGCCGTGATGAAATCAACTTCGTCTATCACTAGCCTACCCCGCACCGATTCCGTCCCATACGCTGATTGAAGGGTGACATTGGGATATTTCATCAGATTCTTAAACCAGTCGGCTTGGCTACCCCACCCACTGATGATATATTTTTGGTCACGCCCACCAAAAAATTGCAATGGTGTATGACGTGGCAAACCCGATTTACGCCCTGTGGTGGTGAGGATGAGCATCCACCGCCCCAACAAAAATCCATATCCCATACGCCAAGCATACATCGGCATTTTGAAAAACCATTTGAGCAACCCTTTTTGAGGGTATTTAACAGGGGCATTGGTTGGTGTCGTTGTGGTCATGATATGCTCCAAACACTTTGAGGCTGATTTTTCAATTATACCCCGTTTGTGAAAATCCGCACAACAGCAATATGCACAAAAAATGGGATGATGCACAATCACATCATCCCATTTCATATCAAACCTTATTCAACCGTGACACTTTTCGCCAAATTACGCGGTTGGTCAACATCCGCCCCGCGCCAAACCGCGATGTGATATGCCAGCAATTGCAACGGCACAACCGCCACCACCGGACTCAGCATCGGCGGGCATTTGGGGACATAAATCACATGGTCAGCTTTTTGTGCCATGAGCATATCGCCTTCGGTAGCGACCGCAATCACGATTGCGCCCCGTGCTTTCGCCTGTTCCACTTGCGACAACATTTTGTCATAGAGTTCATCTTGCAGGGTAATCGCCAAAACAGGCATATTTTCGTCAATCAGCGCGATGGGTCCGTGTTTCATCTCACCTGCGGGATACCCTTCAGCGTGAATATAACTAATTTCCTTCAGTTTGAGCGCCCCCTCTAAAGCGATGGGGTAATTAATCCCACGCCCCAAAAATAAGAAATTGGTGTAATGATGCAATAATCCCGCCAAATCGTGAATCCGTTTATCTTGCTCCATTACCTGACCCATTAACGCGGGCAATTTAGATACATCTTGCACCAACTTTTTCCTATCTGCATCTGAAAGCGTCCCACGTAATTGTCCCAAATAAATGGCTAACAAATATTGGTCAACGATGCTGGTGGTGAAGGCTTTGGTGGATGCGACACCGATTTCGGGACCCGCGTTCATGGTGATATACCCATCGGCAAGGCGCATCGCTTGGCTACCAATGGCATTCACGATGCTCCAAACTGTTGCTTTTTTATGGCGAGCTTCTTCCATCGCCGCCAATGTATCTACCGTTTCGCCACTTTGGGTAATGGCTAAGACAGCCGTATGAGCATCAATAATCGGGTCACGATAACGATATTCACTGCCGTAATCCACTTCTACATTCAAACGGGCGATTTTTTCGATGAAAAATTTACCCACCAACCCACTATAATAACTTGTGCCACAAGCCACTGTTATCAGGCGATTGATAGATTTCGCTTTTTCGGGAGTGAGGTGCAAATCGGGCAAAATTACTTTGCCATGCTCAAAATCTACCCGCCCACCAAGTGTATCGGTGATAGAACGGGCTTGTTCGGCAATTTCTTTTTGCATGAAGTGCTTATATTCGCCCTTCACTGCACTCACGGGGTCCCATGCGATGGTATGCACAGGCGGGTGAATTTCTTCGCCGTTCAGGTTAAATACCTGATAGCTGTCTTGATACAGCACCGCCAGTTGCAGACTTTCGAGGAATATCATCTTGCGCGTGTGTTCCAAAATGGCGGGAATATCGGATGCGATGAAATTTTCATTATCCCCCAAACCCAATGCCACCCCGCCCGCATTCCCAATGCGTACCGCCACCATCATATCAGGGTGATGTTTGCTGATGATGACAATCGCATGTGCGCCACGCAACCGTTTGACGGCAAGGCGCACAATTTCGGGGAAGCTGGCTTTAATGCCTGAATGAGCATAGCGTTCAATCAATTGCACGATGACTTCGGTATCAGTTTCAGAGGCAAATTTAACCCCTTCCGCCATCAATTCTTCGCGCAAATCCAGATAATTTTCGACAATGCCATTATGCACCACCACAAAATCACCATTCATACTAATATGGGGATGGGCGTTGTGTTCGGCGGGTGCGCCATGTGTTGCCCAACGGGTGTGTCCGATACCGAGTACACCTGATATGGGGCTTTTATCCATTTTGGCGCGTAAATTAGCAAGTTTGCCAATATCGCGCCGAATCTCAAACTTGCCGTTATTCAAAACAGCCACCCCAGCCGAATCATAACCGCGATATTCCAAACGTCCTAAGCCATCCAGAACAATAGGTGTCGCATTTTTTGAGCCGATATAACCAACAATACCGCACATAGAATTTGCTCCTCATTTTATAGATTTGTCAATAAAATAGGGATTACCCGTACCGCGCTATGTAGGGTCAAATCCAATACAGAACAGGGATATTCTGTACAAATTCCACGCGCATACCACTTGTCGGATGAGTCGCCTCATGTTTTCGTGGGTCGCTTTTACTGTGCGGGGAAGGTAGACAAAGGATGGTGGAAGCACCCTGACGGCATCCGCTGAACTCTCGATTTTCGGCATATCTGGGATATGCCTATGGCTTTTACTGCTAAAAGCCAACCGTCACCTCGTCAACTCATCTGATTAAAAATGAGTCCTTGCGCTATCTGTTTCCCCGAAATCCGCGCTAATCATGACCTCCATCATTCAAAAACGATGGAGACATGATAACAAACGGATTATGAATATGACAAGGGGTAAAAATCAACCCGTCGCAGATAGGGTATTCATCAAGACTTGCGCCCGCACAATATACCCACGCCCATGACGCGATTGGATGATGGTCGGATGGTCGGGGTCAACTTCAATTTTACGGCGCAAATTGCGGATATGATTGCGAACAAGCGCCGTGTCGCCTGTGCCATCGGTATAATTCCAGACATTAGACAGTAAATCTTCTGTGGCGTGCCACCGTTTGGCATCCATCACCATAAAATGCAACAAGTTAAATTCGATTTTGGTGAGGAAAATTTCTTTACTATCCAAAAAGACCTGTTGTGTGTCGGGATATAAACTCAATAATGGGTACGATTTGGTATTCGATGGCACACGGCGCAAATTTGCCCGTACACGCGCCACCAATTCTTTTACCGCAAAGGGCTTACGAATATAATCATCTGCGCCCGCTTCTAATGCCGCCACCGCATATTGCGATTCAAATTGTCCGGTTAAAAACAAAATGGGTGTATCCGAAGTATCTGGAAAAAGGCGTAATTGACGGCATAAATCAATGCCACTGTCTTGACCCAGCGCCAAATCGAGCAAAAATAAATCGGGGGGTTGGCTTTGGGCAAGATCCAATACCTCATTCACATTATCTGCTGTGTAGACAATGTATCCTTCAAGGTCTAAAATTTCCTCCACCATTTGGAGGGTTGTGTTGTCATCATCTGCAATTAATATCCGATACATAGGGCAGACATTCTTTCATGTGATAAAGTATACGCATTACATAGATTATAGACCAATACGACCAATATCTCACTTAATGTATACAAAATTCATAAATTTTTCATAAATTTTTCAGGGTAATAAAATGGGCGCAATTTTCATGCGCCCACAAGATGAGTTAACCATTAGAAGCCATCATATACCCTACCCCATGCACAGTACGGATATATTTACGGTTGGGGTCAAGTTCAATTTTGGAACGCAAGTTGCGGACATGCGCCCGCACCAAATCGGGATCGCCTGTATCGGCGGGATATTCCCAAACAGCTTGCAATAAATGAGTCAGCGATAGAACTTGGTCTAAATTTTCCATGAAATGCCGTAACAGGCGATGTTCGGTTGCGGTGAGAGGGATAGAGTGGTCATTCACATACGCATGATAAGTATCCGAATCGAGGCGTAAGTTATGCACTTGCAAAATCGCCCCTGCTTCTTTGGCACGCGCCCCGCGTCGTAAGAGGGCATAAACCCGCGCCCGCAATTCTGCCAATTCAAAGGGTTTGATGATATAATCATCTGCACCTGCATCTAACCC
>JALONZ010000151.1 GCA_025454675.1 Anaerolineae bacterium
TATCTGATACCATGTGCCATAAGTTAAGCCTGTGGCGCGTAAAAATCGGCGTTGAACCGACCGCGCCGATAATTTGGGAACATCCCCGCCCAAAACAGCACCCACCACGGGGTCATAACACAAAATGCCTTCGCGGATTAATTGATTCACAAACACATCCACATTTTCATAAGTCGGGATTTGCCACGATGCACCGCCCAACCAAAATGAGCGCGTGGTGGCGGGTGGCAAATGAATCGGGTTATCGGCTAATTCAAGCGGGGTGAGGTGGGGCATAAATACGCCATGTCGAAACGTAATCCCCATAAAATCGGCATTTTCTGGGATAGCCGCGATGCTCGCTTGGGTCTCTGCACCCATAACAGTGATGGTTATACCGCCCTGTTCGCGGGTGATGACCATGCCCCAACGACTTTCGGCAATGGAAATAAATTCCCCGCCAATCCCTTGTGAATCGGTGCGCCATACCACATCCACATACGGCGAATCCGATGGGCGTTCCTCAAATTCAAAAATAAAGTCCCGATTTTGCATCGTATCCAAAAATTAGTTATCCCCGATTAACAACATAATGCACACCCACCACCCCACAATCATAAGTTTTGGTGAAAGTCCGTTTAAGGTGTGTTTTAGGATACCCTGCCTTATATAATGGTGTGCCAGCACCCAACAAAATAGGGTTTATCATCAGCCGATATTCATCAATCAAATCCAGCGCCATAAAACTATGCGTAAGGCGTGGACTGCCAAATATCATCATATCCTTGCCTGTTTGGGCTTTGAGTTTGGTCATTTCTTCTACGATATTTGTTTTGATGAGTCTGGAATTGTTCCAATCGGCACTTTCTAAGGTGGTCGAAAAGACAACTTTATGGGCATTTTCTACCCATTCGGCATAATTGCGCTCATGTGGCGTGGCATCTGGATTGCTGGGGACAGTCGTCCAATAATCGCGCATCCCCTCATATGTATAACGTCCATAAATGGCAGTATCCGCCGTCGCAACGAGTGCATCAACATCATTCGTTAGCCCATCATCCATCACCGCCCAATCCAATGACCCATCGAGTGGCGCTACAAAACCATCTAATGATATGTGCATCAACAAAATGATATTTCTCATGACGATATCCTCTCTAGCAGACATGCTTATAGAAAATTAGCTCAATTTCTCAATCACTTTAGCAATCCGTTTTTCGCGGGTTTCTGGCGTTTTTGCATCTAATACCTGACGCACAAATTCTTTGCGTATCGAGTAGGATGAGGCATTAAATTTGTCTAGTATTCCCGCTTGTGCTGATAATGCCGTTAATAAATCGTCTGGAATGTCTACTGTACGCGGTTCGGTATCTAATTCCAGCGTAATATCGAGTGTTTCGTCCCCATTGAGGCGCGATGCCAACCGATGCTCTTGATTGAATGGAATCATAAACGCATTCCCCATCACCGCTACCGTACTGCGATAACTATATCCGTTTAGCGTGATGATAACCTTCGGCTTTTTGCCCCCATTCAGATTAGCGATAACATCTGCTGGGACAGAAATGCCAGATACATTTTTTTCTGTGCCTTTTTGTAATGTGGTGTTAAATGTAATTTTCATGATATTTTTCCCTTCTCCATAAAAAGATTGTATGCTTGTTCTATTGGGTTTGTCAAGAACGCAAATTCTACATTCATTAATCATCCCCAAAAACGCCCGTTTGTGCTATCATGGTAATAAAGGTGAAGGAAAAGTATAATGCCCTATACACTCGCACAATTACGCGCCATGCGCGACCAAATTTTAGAGGTTGCCTACAAACACGGCGCGACCAACATCCGCATTTTTGGCAGTGTCGCCAGAGGTGAAGCCACCGAAAAGAGTGATATTGATGTATTGGTTCAATGGGATTATAGCCACGTCTCCTCTTGGGGCGGTGTTGGCTTAGATAATGAACTCGAAACCCTGTTAGGGTGTGCGGTGGATGTTGTATCTGAAAATGGACTGCCCAGTTATTTGCATCAACTGATTTTAGACGAAGCCGAACCATTATGAATCGGGATACCGTTTATTTACAGCACATTCAAGAGATGATTGGGCATTTACAGCGCCTGATGGCATTAGGCAAACCGTCACTCTTAAACGATTTAGATTTACAAATGGCTATGGCACATTACACACAACTCATGGCGCAATCGGTCATGCGTTTATCGGATACGTTATTACAGACACAGCCCGAAATTAATTGGGCAGGCATACGCGGGTTTCGTAATCGCATTGTGCATGAATACATGGGATTTGATTTTGAATTGATATGGACAATTTTAGACAAAGAATTGCCAACACTCCAAAAAGCCATTGCCACCATGCTCATCGGGTTGGATGATATATAAATATTCTACACAGTTTTGAAATGGCTAAAGGCTATAATGAAAAGAAATATGCCATGAGGCTGTAATAGATACCATAAAACCGCATGTGTATCTGAAAGAGCCATTATCATATAATATCCTCACGCGGAAAATTGTTCCACATCTCGCGCCGTACCTCATCTATATCCTCATCCGAGATGGTCATGTTCATCCCCGCCCATAATCCATACAGGCTTTCTTTGGGTTGGCGCGATGGCGATTCTAATTCCTGCTCAAGCGTAGTCATCAAGCGTTCTACAAGGCGCACTTTATCCACTGCGGATAATTGTTTGGCGAGGTTTTCAACGACTTCTAGGTTAATTGGTATATTCATTTTGTATCACTCCTCATATTTACCCAATTATAACGCATTTTCGATATGCTATAATAGAAGCCAATATCGCATATAAAGGAAAATAGACACCCATGAACATAACCTTTCTGGGCGGGGCGGATGAAGTGGGCGCGAGTAGCACCCTCATCGAAATCGCAGGTAAGCGCATTTTGGTGGATGCAGGCATCCGCATCTCCCCCAAAACGAATCGCGGGATTCAAAACGACCAATTACCCGACCTGCAACCGATTTCGGCGATGGGCGGATTCGATTACCTGTTGGTCACACATGCCCACACCGACCACACAGGCGCGTTGCCGTTGGTGGTGGAGCATTATCCGCATGTACCCGTATTCGCCACGCGCCCCACGCAAGTTTTGACGCGCATTTTGCAAGCCGATGCCCAACGCATCATGAAATCCAAACATGAGGAAGAAGGCGAGTTGCCCATCTTTGATGAAATCGCCAGTCAACGCCTGATGGATGCCTTCCAGACAGTTGAATTTAACCAGCCGATTCGTCTCGGTGATGGCTTGCAAGTGACCTATCATGTCGCGGGGCATATCGCGGGCGCGGCGATGTTGGTCTTTGAGAGTGAAGAAGGCACGCTGGTGATGAGTGGCGACCTATCGCTGAATCAACAACGCGCAGTCGTCCCCGCAAAAATTCCGCGTATCAAAGCCGATGCGCTGGTACTGGAAAGTACGTATGGGGGCAAACTCCATGCCAACCGCGATGCCGAAGAAAAACGGATTATCGCCTCGCTGAAAGGTGTGACCGAAAGCGGTGGCAAGGCGCTCATCCCCGCATTCGCACTCGGACGGGCGCAAGAGGTGTTGCAAATTATCCTCGCGTATCGTGACCAACTCGATGTGCCGATTTATGTGGATGGCATGGTGCGGTCGGTGTGTAATGGCTACGCCACCTTCCCCGATTTATTGCCACCCAACACGGTCAAGCTGGCGGGCGATAAGCACCTGTTCTTCCGCGAAAAAGTCAAAGCCATTCAATCCAACGCCGAGCGCGATGCGATGCTGGCGGATGGTCAACCTGCGGTGATTATCGCAAGTAGTGGCATGTTGACAGGTGGCGCATCGGCACTCTACGCCAAAAAAATGGTCGGAGACCCCAAAAATGCCATTTTCCTGACGGGCTATCAAGATGAGGAAGCGCCCGGTAAGATGCTCCAACGGCTGATGAAAGCGCGTGCCGAAGGTGAAACAGAGGGGGTTATCAAAATTGACGGGCAACCTGTCACGGTGCGCTGTTTGGTGGATACCTATTCGCTTTCGGCACACGCCGATGAAGCTGAACTCATCAGCGTGGCAGAAGCACTCGACGCGACAGAAATTATGCTGGTGCATGGCGACCCATCCGCACGCCACAGCCTCGCATCGCGTTTGCGCCAACGCAGTCGGCATGTGATGACCCCGCGCATTGGCGAAACAGCCCGTTTCGATTTCCCCAAGCGCCCGTGGGGCATCGCAAAGGTCAAAACGGGCGATAATAAAGACGCGCTCAATCCGAAAGCCTTATGGGAATCGGTGAAGGGGCAAGCGGGCAATTTTTTTAGCGCACGCGAATTGTCTCAGATGTGGTGGGGTACGGGTGAACGGGCGGATGAGGTCATCAAAACGCTGACGGATAATATGTATTTTGCCCAAGATTGGCGCAGAAAAGACACGTTCCAAGTCCGCACAGAGGAGCAAATCCAAAAATCGAGCCGTAGCCGTGCCATTATGATGGCGTATCCGGATATTGTCGGCAAATTGGTCGTGTTGTGCGATGTCCATAACCGCCCACATATCGCGGTGGTCGTGAATGCGAATGAGGACGGCTTTGAGGCAGAGGTGCAAGGCGCAAAGGGTCGGCAATATACAGGTGATGCGTTGCTGTGGGTCATCGGCAAGTGGGAGCGCGAAGTAGGTGTTGGCATGAAAATCGCGCTGAACGCCCTCTCCACCAAAATCAAGACGATTCAAGATATGGTGTTGCCATTCGATATTCGCCAACGACTGGTCGCGGAAGCCAAGCCCATCGTGCCGAATCAACTCGTCCCGCCCGCCTTACCCGATGGTATATCCCCGATGGAAGCCTTATGCGCGGTGGTGTGGGCATTGGCACAAGACGGCGCAACACTTGAACCCGATGGTTTATTGCCCCGCCGCGCCTTACAAGAGGGTCCTGTGGAACAAAACCGCGCCCGTGAAATGGCGGTGGAATTATTCCCGCCCGAAGCACGCTTGCGGAAGGTGGGCATGGAGGTGCATCGCAAACGGCTGATGCTCAGTTTCGATTTCCCCGAAACCGCCTCGCGCCATTGGATTGATTTGATAGACCAACTCGAAGAATCCAGCGGTTGGGAAGTGCATATCACCCCCGCCACCAATCAAGGCGCATTGGGTGATGCGTTATATGAATTATTGCCGACAGGCGCGAAATTGGTCAAAAGCCCGTCTTATTATATGGATAAGCGCGAGGTGGTCGCCGATTTTGCCGATATATCCGCCGATACCCTAGCCGCGCTCAAAGCCATGTATCTGGAATTGACGGGTTTCAAATTGGTCACACCCACATCATCTTCTGGCGCGGGTCAGGTCGTATCATCAGCATCATCCCCTGCCCCAACAGGCAGGCAAATGGAGATTAACGCGGCGTATGGCGTGATTAAATTGGCGCTGGCGGATAAAGGCTTGTATAAAACATCGCTGAAGGGGAACGGCATCGTATTGACGTTCATCTCGCCACAGGTGGGCGTGCGCTATCAAACCGAGATAAATACGCTATCGGCACAAACAGGCTATCCGTTGAGCATCCACCCACACCCGAATCAGCAAGAAATTTTGGCAATTGCCAATCGGCTGGTGCGCGAAAATGGCTGGTCATTGAAGAAAAGTATTGGCATTCATACCGATAGGGCTGAGGTCAGTGTGACACTGATGTCCGTGCCTGATGAATTGGGGCTGGTCATCGCAACGGCAGAATTTTTGGAAATGACGGGGTATGTGATGGTGGTGAATGTGGGATGATTTTGGTGGGTGGGGTTAAATCACCACCCGCCGTAAAACGGGGATGAGGTCGGGCCTCTAACGCACACCGCGCGCAAAGCGAGGAAGCCTGGCCAGGGCGCGCTCGGCATAG
>JALONZ010000152.1 GCA_025454675.1 Anaerolineae bacterium
TCCCAGGTGCAGGCACCAGGAGGCCGTGTTCTTCCAGGCCGAAACTCGGCGTGCCGAGGAGGAGATGAGGCTGTACTACGTTTGCTGCAACGTCAACTGCATGCATAGATGGACTGAGTGAACAATCACGGTTGAATCTAACAACTCAATCATCACTTTTCACATCCCAATAAGATTTGAGTCGGTCGGCTTCTTTTTGTCGTTGCGCCTCAACCCATTCTACAGGGTCTTCAATTTCGGGGTAGTCTAATTCAATTTCGCCAATTTCGTCCAATAAGCGTAATAAATTTTCGCCCCAATGCGATGCTGTCGGTTGAACATCTTCCGGATTGTTCTGGATTGAAGATGAGACTTGTTTTATGAGTTGCAACCGTTCTGCGGGGTTTAGTTGTAATGCCAATGACACCACTTCTTCTAACATGGTCATAGTCCATATCCTCATGCACATTCATTGTATATAGTATATCACCTATTTTAATTCATCACGCAGTTGAGCGATGACCGCCTCATCCATGCCGAAACTATTGGCATCGGTGGGGAATTGTCCCGCCAATACATCCGCACGATATTGCGACAAGGCATCTTGAATCGTTTTGCCAATTTCGGCGTAACGCTTGGTATGGCGGGGGATGAAGGCATCGAACAAGCCCAACACATCATGAAAAACTTGCACCTGTCCGCTACAACCCGCGCCCGCGCCGATGCCGATGGTGGGAATGGTGAGTTGTTCGGTGATGAGGGTCGCCAGTGGGGTGGGGACGAGTTCTAAGACGACTGCAAACGCCCCCGCCTCTTGCACCGCCCGCGCATCTGCGAGTAGCTGACGTGCGCGAGATAAATCGCGTCCCTGCACTTTGAACCCGCCGAATTGCCCAACACTTTGCGGCGTGAGTCCGATATGCGCCATGACAGGAATCCCTGCTTGGGTGATTTTGTGGATGGTCGGCGCGATAAATTCCCCGCCTTCGAGTTTGACGCAACTCGCGCCCCCTTCTTGCATCAGACGGGCGGCATTTTTGAGCGTATCATGCGCGTCTGTCGTGGCGGTCATGAAAGGCATATCGCCGATGATGAACGCGGTTTGCGTCACGCGGTTGACGATTTGGGTATGATAAATCATGTGGTCTAGCGTGACGGGGATGGTTGAGGTGTGACCCTGAACGACCATGCCGAGTGTATCGCCCACCAACAACAACGGGATGCCAGCTACCTCTGCTAATCGTGCCGATACTGCATCATAAGCGGTCATGACGGCAATTTTTTCGCCTTTATTTTTCATGGCTTGAATATCTAAAATGGTTAACCGTGCCATTGCAATAACTCTTTTCTTAATCACCACATAACAAAACTTTGCTAAAATTGATTGTAATGCGTTAGGTTAGAGATAAACAGGGTTTTATGGAAAAACGGATTTTTCATGGGGATTATGGCTTAATCGTTGAATGGTGGCATGATGACATGTTGTGTATCATACGCGGGTCTGGGGATATGAGCCGTTCCGCATTGGATTATTGGGGCGACCATGTGATACAAAGCATTCAGACCTTCCCCGAACACAGCCCTATTTTTATGTTATTCGATTTAACATCGCCAACACAAGGTTTTACGCCCTATTCGCGCACGGTGATTGACCGCATCACCCATGCCGCGCCCAAACATCGCCAAATTTATGTGGGAATATTTATGCACGAGGGCATCATTAGCCGTATTTTAAGTTTTTATGTGAATAGCCGTGATGGGAAAAATTTGCATCTCCGCATGTTTTTTGATGAACAAAAGACATTAGAATGGTTGCAGTTGATGATGAAACAACATGGCGCGTTGGATGAGGATGATGGGGTGGTGAGTTAAATATTTATCAGTATCCCCACCCCCTAACCCCCTCCCCATTGCATGGAGAGGGGGAATAACGCCCGTTTTTGTCTTACTCCCTTCCTCTATTTGATGGGGGAAGGGTTGGGGATGGGGGATGTTTTTATCAAATATCACCTCATGGACGGCGTTTGAATTTGCTGAAATCGGGTTCACGCTTTTCGATGAACGAATTTTTGCCCTCTGTGCCTTCTTCCGTCATATAGAAAAGCATGGTCGCATCGCCCGCCAACACTTGCACGCCCGTTTGACCATCCAATTCTGCATTCAGCCCCGCCTTGATGAAACGCAACGCCATCGGACTCTTTTTGAGCATCTCGCGCGACCACTGCAATGCTTCGGCTTCAAGTTGGTCAAGCGGGACAACCGTATTCACCAAACCCATGTCTAAGGCTTCTTGTGCATCATATTGACGGCATAAAAACCAAATTTCACGCGCTTTTTTCTGCCCCACGATTGCCGCTAAATAGCTAGACCCAAAGCCCGCATCAAAACTGCCGACAATCGGACCCGTTTGACCAAACACGGCGTTATCTGCGGCGATGCTCAGGTCACAAATGACGTGTAACACATGCCCGCCACCAATCGCATAACCCGCAATCACCGCGACGACCGGTTTGGGGCAGGTGCGGATATAGCGTTGGAGTTGCAACACATTCAGGCGTGCCACACCATCATCACCGACATATCCCGCCTGACCGCGCACTTTTTGGTCGCCACCCGCGCAGAATGACCACACGCCATCTTTTGGTGAGGGTCCATTGCCCGTTATCCAAATCACACCGACTTCTTCATCGCGCCACGCCATGAGGAAGGCTTCCGTCATTTCGTCAATCGTCTTGGGGCGGAACGCATTCCGTATTTCAGGACGATTGAACGCGATGCGCCCAATGCCTTCGGCTTTGTGGTAGGTGATGTCTTCGTATTCTTTCACAGGTTGCCAATCGGCGAGTTGCATTAAATTGACAGTCATTTTGGTTTCTACTTATGTTGATAAAATGATAATCTAATATAAATATGTGTCTGACATACACCCTAAAGGGTTAGTCAGCCATTACAAGTAGCCTAGTTAGTCGTGTAATGGCGGACTAGAGGCTTCAGCCTCGTATGTCCGCCACGATACAATCCCCACCCCCTAACCCCCTCCCCATGCAATGGAGAGGGGGAATGTTTTCTTCCTTCCCCCATTCGATGGGGGAAGGGCAGGGGATGGGGGATATTAACTTGTAACCGCCTCCCGTACCCGCGCCAATAATGCCTTGCGCGTGGCAAAATCCCCCGCCGAATCGGTTGTGACTTCAATCAACACCGATTTGCGCGTATGAATGCTATCCGCAAACACCGCCTCAAATTCACCCGCCGATTGCGGATTGGCATAATTCAACCCATATAATTGCGCGACAGGCGCGAATGTTAGCCCATGCGGGGTGAGGAAATAATCGGTAAATTCGGGGTCAAATTGGGCAATCGGCAGGCGGTGAAATATCCCGCCACCATCATTATTGACCACCACCAGCGTGATAGGTATCCCACAACGGCGCACCGCGAGTAACCCGTTCATATCATGATAGGCGGTAATATCGCCGATAATCGCGCACAAGGGGTTATCCCCATGCCCCGCGCCCAGTCCCAATGCCACCGAAATATTGCCGTCTATGCCCGATGCCCCGCGCATCCCATACGCATGAACCTGTTGATTTTTTCCGCGTCCAAATTGGTCAAAATGACGAATGGGCAGGCTATTCCCCACGTATAATACGCTATTTTGTGGCAACAGATTCACCGCATGATGCACCACTGCACCATCAAACCAGTTGGTAGCCAGTTCGGATGCGAGTGCATCCCATGTGGCGCGTTCTGTGGTTTGCCATGCGGTGTAAAAAGATGATACGGCATGGTTTGTAGGGACACCATTGATGGTGTCCGTTTGGTGCGCGGACGGCAAGAATGCCGTCCCTACAGATTCCAACACTCCCCCCAACAAATCCGCGGGGTCGGCATGGATAAACCAATCGGTGCGATAACTATCATCCGCCCAAACACCATTCTCATGAATATGCACACGGCGCACATGCGCGGGCAAGCCATCTAAATAAGTATTCAACCAATTGGATGTGGGGACATAGCCAAAGCGCACGACCACATCAGGCGTTGGCAAATTGTGGGGCATATTCAAAAAGGTATCATAGGCGGTGATGGCATTATCCAGTTTGAGGCGCAAGCCCGATGCACCATCCACGATGACGGGGAATATACTGGCAAAAGGTGCTAATTGTTCCGCCAAATTGGGTGGGCAATGCGTCCCACAGACGAACAAAATGTTCATCGTGCGCGTGATGAGCTTGGCAAATTCAGATACCACATCGCTACGCACCACAGGATGATGATAAGTTATATAAGGAAGCGAATTTTCCCGCGCAACCGCGTCATCAGGGATGCTGATATTATCCGATTGGACAGGTATCGGCTCAAGTGGTTTGCGGAATGGCATGTTGATATGCACCGCGCCCTTGCGGATGCCCATTGTGGTGGCGATTGCACGCGAAGCAATGCTCCGCAAATAGCGCATCGTCAAGGCGGATGGTGTGCCTTCGGGTGTGGGCAAATCTACCGCCCATAACGGATAATCCCCGAATATTTTCACTTGGTCAATGGTCTGATTCGCGCCACTATCGCGTAATTCTGGCGGTCTATCCGCGCTGATGACCAATAGGGGGATGCTACTTTGGGTGGCTTCCACTACTGCAGGGAAAAAATTAGCGACTGCCGTGCCAGATGTGCAGACGACCGCGCTGGGTGTGCCGGTCGCCATGCCGATGCCGAGTGCGAAAAAAGCGGCACTCCGTTCATCCAAATGCGAATACACTTTGATATGCGGATGTTTGGCGAATGCCATCACCAGAGGGGTATTGCGCGACCCTGGCGCAAGGCACACGGTTTTTAAGCCTGCGCGGACGAGTTCATCCACAAAAATTTCGGCGTAGAGGATGTTACGATTGGACATGGTTTAGGTTCTCCATCATATCCCCACCCCCTAACCCCCTCCCCATTGCATGGAGAGGGGGGATTGTAGGGGCTTGCCATGGCAAGCCCCTACGCCTCATTGCATGGAGAGGGGGAATATTTTCTCCCTTCCCCCATTCGATGGGGGAAGGGTAGGGGATGGGGGATTTATAAACATTGAATTGATTCATCATCTTTCAATCCCCAACGCGCCCATCATCGGGCGGAATTTGAGCGCCGTTTCATCCCATTCTTTGCGCGGGTCGCTCTCCGATACAATCCCCGCGCCCGCATACAACCATGCGCGGTCATGTTGTGTCACACCAGAACGGATGCCCACCGCGAATTGACCATTCAACGCGCCGTCAATCCAACCAATCGGCGAGGCAAACCAACCGCGTGGGACGGGTTCTAAATCACTAATCAGCGACATGGCTATCGCTTGCGGGTCGCCACCCAATGCAGGCGTGGGATGCAACGCCTCAATAATCGGCAAAATGCCACAGGTTTGGCGCAATTCGCCCGTAATCGGGGTGTGTAAATGTTGGATATTGCTGAGTGGCATCACACCTGTCGCGCCAATTTCGAGTTTATGCGTCAATGGGGTGAGGCGCTCGCGGATTTTATCCACCACCAATTGATGCTCATACCTATCTTTTTGGCTATGGAGCAATTCATCCGCCAATTGCGCCGTTTCATCGGGTGTCGCGCCGCGTTTGATGCTCCCCGCCAGCCCCATCGTGCGGAGGGTAGACCCGTCCACATGCGCTAAAAGTTCAGGTGTCGCGCCATAAAACGCATGATGCGGACGTGGCTCGAATAAAAAGCGAATCGTCTCTGGATATTTGCCCGCCAAAAAGTCGAGGGCGCGGTCAACATCAATCGGGTGGGCGAAATTGGCTTCGCACACACGCGATAACACGACTTTATTCAGCTCACCCGCTTTCATGCGGTCAATCGCGCTATTTAGGCGGGTTTCCCACATCTCATACGG
>JALONZ010000153.1 GCA_025454675.1 Anaerolineae bacterium
CAAGTACGATAGGGTCTGTATTGGGTGTGGTGGTGAGGTTATAAACGTGAGTTGTAACATCATTATCACGGCGGAACGTGGTATGAAACACCACATCTTCAGCCGATTCAACAAAGAAATAACTGGTCATTTCTGCGCTCAGTTCGGTTAGGGCGCTATCCCAAGTTTTTATCAAATCGCCATTATCTGTTGAACCTGCGCCGATGAGTGTTCCATCGGGCAACACTTGCAGATAACCGGGTGTCACAAACACATTTTCATAGGCGGTTACTTGTTGAATTTGGGCGGTATTCAAATCAATGCGCGAGAGTAATACATCACCCGGTATATCGTTGACCCCATACATATAGGCATAATTGGCATCGGCAACCAATTCCGCAGAATATCTGGTAGTCATCTGGACTTGATTGAGCAACGCCATGCTATTGGCATCGAAAATCATCAATAAGCCATCCGCATCAATAGCGACCAATTTGGTGCTATCGGCTGAATAGGCGATGTTGCTACTGCCTGCTGAACGGGTTGAACGCCCGATTTCGCTTCCATCGCTGGTGTTATAGGCAACAATATCACTGCCAAAACCAGATATGCCCGCCACTTTGCTACCATCTGGGCTGACCGCGACACCCGCAAAACTGCTATCTGCGCCGATGGTGTTCACCAAGTTAAGGCTATAAATGACCTTGTTAGTGGGTTGCGGGGTGACTTCGGCGGTGGTTGTATCGGTGGATGTTGTTTCTTCTGGTGTGGGAATGGTCACTTGATAGCGTGTAATCACATTTGCCGAGCTGACATACAACACGCGCTCCCCAAACACGATTTGACCTGCATCAGGCACTGCCTCAAAATAAATTTGTGTGCCAGTGGTCATATCAAAGACATGCACCTCACAATTACCTGCCACCGTTGCCAATAATGGGGCAGTTGGGTGGACATCAAAATCGGTATAATCGGCGCAGGGGGTGGCATTGAGCGAAATACCTTCGCCGACCACATCCGTATAGGCGGTTAAATTCGCATAATAGACATTCACGATGACATCACCACCCACGACCAAATTGCGCCCATAAATAGATGATGTTGTAATTTGGGTAAAATCGGGCGACACGGTGGTTAGATAGTATTCATAGCTGGTATCCGGATTGAGTAAGACCAGTGTCCCATCGGCTAAAACTTCTAAATCGCTGGCAATAACACCATCATCCGTCGCGCCAATCATAACCTGATTGATGACTTGACCTGTGGGTGTATCGTATGCGGTTATGGTATCATTTTCGAGGATATAAAACAGATTACCATCGGGTGAAAAAGCGACATCTGTCCCGCCAACAGGTAGCCGATAGGCAACATTGCCGAACAAACCATTTAACATCAGGGTTTCAAAAAATGTTCCTACAAGAACATATCGCCCATTTGCACTGTAATGGACTGCGTTATCCAAAAACAAATCACCATTGCCAATTGTGATTTTATCCCCAATTAAACCACCATCGGCAACATTGAAAAATGATATAGTCTTGGCTTCGTCAGCTACAACGAGGGTCGTCCCATTTGGCATAAGTGCCATATCTACTACATTGGCATCCACAACGATGGCTTCGCCAACTCGTTCTATGGTTGGAGAGGTGTTTTGTGCTAAAAGTGAGGTTGTCATCAGCAACAATAGCACCACCACAAATCCATAACGATAGGTCATCAGAAAATACTCCTTATAGGTTAATATAGATAAACGTGTTTATACACATCTTTTCGTTATAAACACTCTTTTATTGTAATATATTTTTGCTTTTGCGTATACACATAGCATATGACCAATCTCTTAGGTGACAATCTGCAATAAATGTTCATATAATGAAACATAAGCGATAAGTTCTTAAGAGAAAGGACATTTAGGCACATGCCAATCAATCGCCGTGATTTTTTTGCGCTACTTGGGGGTGTTAAGCCCATCACACCTAATCAAACGGTGGCGGAAGATTTTTCGCCCCGCTCGCCAGAACTTCATGTTCTTAGCCGTCTAACGTGGGGGGTAACACCTTCTGATGTTGCCAACATTCAACAAATGGGTATTGAAGGCTACATCGAATGGCAACTCAACCCCGAATCTATCCCCGACCCGCGTATAGACGATTTTATGTCCAAGCGCCAAGTTTTGAGCATGTCCACCACACAACTGCGCCAAATTGCCGATGAGCAATACGGTTTTGTCATCAGCAACATGCTATGGGCGCGGTTGTATCGGGCAACCTATAGTGAACGCCAATTGTATGAACGCATGGTTGAATTTTGGACAGACCATTTCAATATCCCCCTGCAAGATTATTTAACCGAAAAAATGATTGATGACCGCGAGGTGATACGCAAGCACGCACTGGGCAATTTCCGTGAATTGCTATTTGCCAGCGCCCAAAGCCCCGCCATGCTGATGTACTTAGATAATGATGTGAGTGATAAAGAACACCCCAACGAAAATTATGCCCGTGAATTGATGGAATTGCACACATTGGGCGTGAACGGTGGGTATACCGAACAAGATGTGGTCGAAGTTGCCCGCGCCCTAACCGGTTGGACGATTGAATATGGGCGTGATGATATGTTCGTGTTCGATATGAATCGGCATGATACCGGCGAAAAGACCGTTTTAGGGGTCACATTACCCGCAGGACGCGGTATCGAAGATGGTTTACAAGTATTGGATATTTTGGCGTATCACCCCTCAACAGCGCGTTTCATCGCCCAAAAATTGTGTCGCCGTTTTATTGCCGATTTCCCCCCCGATTCGATTGTGCAAAGTACCGCAGAAGTCTTTTTTACCACAGGCGGCGATATTCGCGCGACCATGCGTCATTTGCTCCTCTCGGATGAATTTATGAATGCCTATGGGCAAAAATTTCGCCGTCCGTTGGATTTTGTGATTGGCACACTCCGCGCCCTGCGTGATGGGATTGATGTGGATAACATTTATGTGTTTATCGAGCCATTAGAAGGTATGGGGCAAGTGCCATATGCGTGGAATCCACCGAATGGTTATCCGGATGTGGCGATTGCATGGCTCAATACCAATGGCTTACTCTATCGCTGGAATTTGGGGCTGAATATGGCATTGGCGGGTGAAGGCTATTTGCAGGGGATTGTCCTCAATTTGGATGCGGTGATTCCACAAGCCACAACCGTTGGCGAATTGGTGGATATTGCCGCCGAGCGCATTTTGACCGTATCGCTTCCCGCCGATTTGCGCCAATTATTTGTGAATTTGCTCAATCGGGATGGTGATGAGACTGCACTGGTGGATGACCGCCTCCGCAGGTCATATTTGCCTTCATTAGTTGGGCTGATGATAGCTTCCCCCCAATTTCAATGGCTTTGAGCGATAAAAGGATAATTTGAGATGAGCATTACACGCAGACAATTTTTACAAACAGGGGCGGTTGGGGGTGTTTTGGGTGTCAGCCAAAATTTATTCCCGCGTTGGATGCCCCGCATGGCATTTGGGCAAGCTGGCTCGCGGGAACGTGATGTGATGGTGGTGATTTTCAATCGCGGTGGGATGGATGGACTCAATGCAGTCGTCCCATTCGGCGAAGGCGCGGGTTATTATGATAAACGCCCAACGATTGCCATCGGTGAGCCAGACGGCACAGATAACACCGCCATCAACTTGAACGACTTTTTTGGATTGCACCCACGTTTGCGCCCCCTGAAAGATATTTATGATGCAGGCGCATTGAGCATTATTCACGGGGTTGGTTCACCAGACCCATCCCGCTCACATTTTGAAGCGATGGAATTTATGGAACGCGGTATCCCTGGCGATAAAATGACGGCAACGGGGTGGGTGGCACGCCATTTGGCAACAGCAAGCTGGCAAAATAATTCGCCGTTCCGTGCCGTTGGCATGGGGACGATGCTCCCCGCCTCATTGCGTGGTGAAATTTCCGCGTTGGCGATGCGTTCCATCGCGGATTTCCATCTCGGTGGCAGACAAGAACAATTGGCGCAAGTCCAAAAGACCTTATCCGGTTTGTATCGGGTCGAAACCCCAACCGATATTTTATCGGGGCAAGCCGCGCAAGTGTTTAATACCATGAGTCAACTGGAAGACCTTGCCAATCAATATTATGAACCTGAATATGGTGCGGAATATCCTGATAGCGAATTTGGGCGTGGCTTGCGTCAAATCGCGCAACTCATCAAAGCCGATATGGGCTTAGAAATTGCCTGTGTGGATAGTGGCGGATGGGATACACATGATGGTCAGGGCAGTGTGGATGGCGAAATGGCATTTTTGCTGGATGACTTTGCGCGTGGACTCGCCGCCTTCTATGCCGATATGCAAGACCACATGAGTCGTGTTACGGTGGTCAGCATGAGCGAATTTGGGCGCACTTCATCCGAAAATGCGTCAGGTGGCACAGACCATGGACGGGCGAGTGTGATGTTCGTCATGGGGGGGGCATCAACGGGCGGGGTGTATGCCGATTGGCGCGGATTAAGTCCGGATGCGTTGGATGAGGGCGACCTTGCCGTGACGACTGATTATCGTGATATTTTGGCGGAATTGCTCATCAAACGGGTAAAAAATCCGTTGGTTGACCAAATTTTCCCCAATCATACCGTGAATTTGCATAACATTTTTGTGGAATAGGTGCGCTATGAAGAAAAATCTGCTGTTTGGATTCGCAATAATAATGGCATTTGTGGCGGGTAGCCTATTCTCCTCGCGCCAAACCAGCCTTGATGCTCAAACCAATTTTACCGATGATGAGGTGATTAACATCGTTGCCACATCGTCCCAATTTTCCAGCGCATTAGCCGATGTGGAAGCGCATGTGGGCAGTTGGAATGCGGTCACATTCAACACCAAAAATGCGTATGGGATTTGGCGCGTGTATTTTTCGACTCCTGAAGGGGATGAGGTTGGCTGGGCAGATTTGAACCCACAAAATGGCAAAATTTATTCATGGGATTTGTATATTCCCGCCACCGATGCCCAAAAAGAAGTTGCCATGCCGATTATCAAAGACTTTTTGAACGGCGAGCCTGCCATTTTGGAATTATTAGATAACCCCGCTCAATATGAAATGTATATTGATTATGATGGCTGGAATAATCATTGGGGTGTGTATATCGGTGCGGGTGAATATGCCTTATGGGTCACGGTGCAATTTGATGGGGGCGCATTGCCGAATATCCTCGAAAATCCGGAATTGACGGGGGTTTACTTCCCAGATTTGCCCGATTATGACCAATGGCTACAAGATACCCAAGCCCAAGCGGTGAACATTGCCTTTGCCAATGCGGATATTGGCGCGGCGTTGCGCGGTAATACATGGACAACCCAATCGGAACGGATTGAAGGCGATATTTGGTCGGTTGCCTTTTTTGTAGATGACACTTTGGTGGTGACGGCGACGGTGGATTTAATCAGTAAAGCCGTCATTGAAGTGGTAACACCCTGATTAATCTGTTATCGCACTCGTGCGCGGGTGTGGTGTCATCAGCGCGATGACACCACATCCGAAAAGTAATGCGAGGCTGATGAGGCTGAAAATCATGCCCAACATAAGCGCCTGTGATTGGTAGGTTAAGCGAATAACCATCTCTGTCCCTGCTTGTAATGGGATGCCCATCAACCCCGCATAATTATCAACAATGGGTGTTTCTTCACCGTTAATGGTCGCTTCCCAGCCCGGATAATTGACCATTGCAACAGTGAGCAAGGCATTTGTCTCGCTAGAGACCACCACCACCACCTCTTCTGGTGAAATCATTTCAAAACTGTGAATGATGGCGATATTGGGGCGTTCAATGGGCAAATCAATGTTCAATGGATATTGGGTTACGCCCATCTCGCGTAGATTCACTTG
>JALONZ010000154.1 GCA_025454675.1 Anaerolineae bacterium
CGGCGGATTCAACATACGTTGCAGGCTAAAATACACATCATCAATTTCACGCGGGGAAATATGCGCCATATCGCTCAGGTGCTTGTGCATATACACCCGTTTCATCTCATAAAATTCCGATAGGCTCATGCTCGTCCCCGCCGCTGTCTTGAGTACAAGGTCACTACACACGCGGTCAGATTCATCGTGTTGCGCCATGAACACATCATGGTCAAGCGGACCCAGCATCGCCCATAATTCTTTATTATCCATCATCGCACTCAAATCTGTGCCATGTTTATGATAATAATTTTCCAGCAAAGCATGGGAGTATTCAAAATCGGTCAATACGGCGGCTTGGCGCGATGCGCTGATATTGACGGGCATCCCCGTAGATTCCAGCGTGCAAATGCGCTTATTACTGCCCAAATCGGGGCGTAAGCGCCCTATCAGGCTGTGCATGGCAGAGGTAGGTGTGCCGTGCGTATTAGAATAAAGCAATGCCCGCGCCATCGCATTGGCTTTTTCAGATTTTAATAAGCCTGCATAGCGTTCCAAATCGCCACCTATCAGGTGTGGGCTGAGTGGCATTTGAATCGTCTCGCCTGTGACAGTAGTACGGCGCAAATATTCGCGCGTACACAACAATTCGGGGTCACACATCCCATTTACAAATGGACTGCCCTTGAGGGCGGCGCTATTGGCAACGGCGGTTGCACTACGGAGCATGGTATAAAATCCGAATACGCCCAGTGCCTCCGAGCGCCCCGCCAAATCCAGATGAATATGGCATCCCTGCAAGCGGAACACCTCCACCACATTCGATTTATCATCTATCCGATAACGCTTTTTGGCTTCGGCAAGCCGTTCCCGATAATCTTCAAACAGATTGTTCACCTCCACCATCAAATCAACGGCGGTATGCACTTTGGGGTCATCGGTGAGGTGAAAATCACTTTTGATGGGATAGGCGGCAGAAATTGCGGTATATAAACCCGTGGACTGGCTGGTCATCGCCAACGCCGATAAAATGCCTTCTAATGCGGAACGGGTGCGGTTATACCCAATCCCTGGGGCAACATGCGCCTCAATTTGATATTGGCACGCCTCGCGGTCTACTTGGGGAGTAATACCCAAGCGTCGGGCATGAGTCTCATATAATGACATATAATGACGGACTTCTTCTTCACTAGGGGGTGCGCCATTGGGATGATATAACCCAAGTTCCAATTCTGCGCCAATGGCACGAATTGCCCCGCCCACATCTTCGGTTTCGTTCATATTGGCATGATTCACGCTCGGATTAAGGTTATAGGGGACGATGCTTTGCGAAAATGTCTTGCCACTTCGGTAGCGCCCGCTGACCACACTACCCAATATAAACGTTTTATCGCCATAATGCCCCAAAATCACATTGGCAGAATGGGTATCTTCTAAGCCATAATATGCCGAAATGCGAATCCCTAATTTTTGGCTAAAAAAATCTAAATCGAATGTATCATCAACCGATTGAGATGCAATTTCTTTCAGAGTTTGGTTAAAAAGTGCTTTTTTCTCTTCAATGAGCATCCATGGGATGCTTTCACCAAATGCAATAATCTGTTCATTCGTTGGTAGTGGGTTTTCCATGCCTACAATCCTTTGGGAATGCTTGCCTGCGCGTGGATTTTATGTGTAATTATAGCCCATTTTGGCGGATTACACACCTATTTAGCAAGTTGAGATTTTGCACAATGGGTATACGTTCATCTTATCCAATTGTGGTAAACTATATAATTGTGGCACGTATTGTTTTCACCACAAAAATTCATTCTATTGATGGACAAGGAAAAATTCTAATATGGCTTACGATAAAATTGTTGTGCCGTCGCAAGGGCAAAAAATTACCATTGTAGATGGCAAGTTAACCGTTCCAGACAACCCCATCCTCACCTTTATTGAAGGGGATGGCATCGGCTATGACATTATGACCGCCAGCAAACGGATTTGGGATGCCGCCATTGAAAAAGCCTATGGTGGCAACCGCAAGGTGTCATGGATGGAAATTTATTGTGGCGAAAAAGCCGCTGGTATCTATGGTGGCAATTATATGCCCGAAGAAACATTCGATGCCCTGCGTGAATTTGTGGTCGGCATCAAGGGTCCGCTCACAACGCCTGTTGGTGGCGGTTTCCGTAGCTTGAATGTGACATTGCGCCAAGTGTTGGATTTGTATCAATGCGTGCGCCCTGTGCGCTGGTTCAATGGTGTGCCTAGTCCACTCAAAAATCCGGGCGAAGTGAATGTGGTCATCTTCCGCGAAAATACTGAGGACGTATATGCAGGCATCGAATTTGAAGCAGGCTCTGAACAAGGTAAAAAATTAGAAGCCTTCTTGAAAAATGAACTCGGTGCAGAACTCCCCTTCCCCAATTCCGGTATCGGCATCAAGCCCATCAGCGAATTTGGGAGTAAACGCCTTGTCCGTGCCGCCATCCGCTATGCCATCCAACGCAAACGTAAAAGTGTCACACTGGTGCATAAAGGCAACATCCAAAAATTCACCGAAGGCGCGTTCCAAAAATGGGGTTACGAAGTCGCCGCCCAAGAATTCCCCGATGAAACCATCAGTTGGGCAGAAGTGGAAAAAAATCACGGCGGAAAAACCCCCGCAGGCAAAATTCTCATCCAAGACAGCATCGCCGACATCATGTTCCAAAAGATGCTCCTCCGCCCCAGCGAGCATGATGTGGTTGCCACACCCAATTTGAACGGCGATTACCTCAGCGATGCAGTCGCGGCGGAAGTCGGTGGGGTTGGGATTGCCCCAGGCGCGAATATTGGCGATACCGTTGCCCTGTTTGAAGCCACACATGGCACCGCGCCCAAATATACCAATCTGGATAAAGTGAATCCGGGTTCCTTGCTCTTTAGCGGTGTGATGATGTTTGAATATATGGGCTGGGATGAAGCCGCCGAACTCATCACCAAAGGATTTGAACGCACCATTGACCAAAAAATCGTCACCTACGATTTTGCGCGTTTGATGGATAGCGCCACAGAAGTGAAAACCAGCGAATTTGCTACCCGTATCATCGAAAATATGGGATAATTCGCATTATTTGGGGCATGAATTGGTCATGCCCCTCAACACCTATATCAACTCAATCAGGGGGCAACCTAATGAGTAAAATTATCATCACCACCACCGATACCCGCGTCACAGCCGAATCACTGCAAACAGTTTTGCAAAGTTATTTTGGCAAAAACAATGTGGTCATCGGGTTTGAATCATTTATCACATCACAAGATAACCCCGCAGGTGATGTTCATCATGCCGTCAGCAATTGCAAGGCGGTTCTCGTCCTCATCGGCGAAAATTGGTTGCAAAATGGCTGGGCAGAAGATGTTACCAATCCGTTACGTGTCGCAATCACTAGCGCGTTATCGCTCAATAAGCCATTATTAATTGTATCGGTATCCGATGCACCCCTACCACCCGCCGATAAATTACCAGAATCTCTAAAACCAATTGCCGGGCGCATCCCCGTGCCACTACGTGCTACCCATCAACGAAGCGATTCGATTGCGATTGCCAATTTATTAGAGGGATTCTTTGATAAAGATGAAGTCTCGCAATCCGTTTATAGCGTCAATCTCGCATCCAGGGGCAAATTAGAACTCGCATCGGGTTGGGATAGATTTGGCGCATATATGATAGATGCCATTTTATTGTATCTGGTGAATTTGGCGCTGGAACAAGTTGCCCGCGAACAAGTGAGAAATGCCTTTACAATGGCAGAAGTTGACCAAATCATCCTCACCTATCTCATCATCCGCCTCATATTTTATTTGAGTTATCAATTCGTCTCGAATTATTTTGGTGGGCAAACCATCGGCAAAATGATTTTTGGCATTCGCGTGGTGCGTACCAATGGCGAAAAATTACGCTTGGTAGATGCGGCGGCGCGTGCCTTTGGCTATTTCATCAGTGGTCTATTTTTGGGACTCGGCTTTGCATGGGCATTCGTGGATGAGCGCAAACAAGGCTGGCACGATAAAATCGCCAAGACATTGGTTATTAAAAGCCGATAGCCTCATCAAAAACGAAAAATTTATGAAAAAGTCCTCAAAATGGCTGTTAACATCTATGCCTCAACCCAAATTAGCGTTATGCTAATCACAATAATAGTGATTTGAGGACTCATTTATGAACAATCAACCAACTGTCTTAGTGATAGATGATGAATGGCTTAACCGTGAACTGATAGAAGGGCTTCTATCAGTATTTGATTATAACGTGTTGCTGGCAAATGGGGGCGAATCGGCGCTCAAAATTTTGGGGCATGAATCACCCGATTTAATCGTGATGGATGTGCGGATGCCCGGTATGGACGGCTATGAATTATGCCGAGCGGTCAAATCAAACCCAAAAACCGCGCATATCCCCGTGATTATGATTACTGCGCTGGAATTGAATGCAGAAGAAATCCAAAAAATTACCGATGCTGGCGCGGATGATATAGTCAGTCGGATGACCTTAACCAGGGTATTGCTGGATAAAATTGGGGAAAATTTGGTACAAAAAGTCGCCAGTTAAACCCATATCCATTTGCCAAGTCATGTCATGTTCGGTATCATGGGGTAATTAACCAATCATCATAGGTCTTGTTCATGCTTGGCAAACGTCCACCCATCAAACGCCGTCCATCCCCAGCTTATCAGCGCAATCGTACACCCAATTGGTTTATCTTTTTGGTGGCAATTGCACTGGTATTTGGCATTTATTACATCTGGTTGGGTGTGCGTGATTTTGCGGGTGGGGCGATGCTCAATGTGCGCCAAGCCACACGCACCGTTGAGGCTGTCAGTACCACCACCGCGCAAGTGATAGCTACCCGTGATGCATATACCCCGCTTCCCACCTTCACGCCTTTGCCGGAATGTACCGATTTTGTCGTGACGGTAGAACGCGCCATCGTCCGTGCCGCCCCAAATACGGGCGCACAAGTATTAGATACCTATTTAGAGGGTCAAACCGTGTGCGTGATTAGCCGTGCGCCCGAAAATTTGGAATGGTATTTAATTGATACAGATAGGGTATCGCGCCGTATCAACGCGGGGTATATGTTCCAAGATATTATTGAGGCACTCAACCCCACACCAACCCCATCCATGACCTATACACCCGCGCCAACCGTCACGCCTGCGCCAACATTGACCCCATCCGACACACCGACCGTCACCATCACACCGACCACCGACCCGCGTGCCACACCCACACCGACCATCACACTCACACCAACGCCCACCGCACCGATACGGAATGTCTAATCACGTCATTTCATAACGCAACGCGGGATTATCTTCGGCTTCTACCTGATGCAAATTCGACACCGAAATGATGCCGTGTTGATATAAATATTCAATATGCGCCCCTGCTTCTTCCAATGCCAACAGGCTATCATACGCCTTTCTATCGGGATACATCAGTTGCGTCACTTCGCGGATGGTAACAGGATGCCCCGCATTTTTGATAATGTCCAACACCCGATTCAATTTGCGTTCATGGCTGGCGCGAATATCACGCACACGGTCATAAAACTGATAAATCGGGTCTTCATGCCCACCCAATGCCAATTCAATCCCGTCCACTTTTTCAATTTTGCGGAGCGAATCTTTATAATGTCCCAATCCCGTATAATGGGTGATACTTTCGGGGGCTTGATGCGGTGTCGTGCGCGAAAGGATATGGTCGGCACTGAGTAACACCTCATCCAACAAAATTGCCACCTGTCCGGGGCAATGACCGGGGACATGAATGAATTGCATCCCCTCAAAAAACACATCTTCATCGAGGCTAAAATCCACCGGCACAGACCGTATATTTTT
>JALONZ010000155.1 GCA_025454675.1 Anaerolineae bacterium
CCCGCAGGTAAATCGGCATCTAATCCAGCAGTCTTATCTGTTTTAATTTCCAGCATGGTCTTGATATGAGCAGATTCTGGATTGGATTCAATGGGGTCTAAATTAGGCGCGTTCCAATAATCGCCATAAACATCTCTGGCATAAACATAATGCAGATGCGCCCGTACCCCATGTCGTACCACAAATTCGATTTGCTTCGTCTCGTTATTGCCCACCGTCACAAGGCGCGGAATTTCATATAATTTATATTCAAACAAATCGCGTTGTTCAGGCTCTTTGTAAACTTTTGACTCATCATAAGCACTCGCCAATGTGATTCGCCGTTCATATTGGGGTTCTTCGGGCAATAAATTCATCTCCCCTGCCACACACTTGAGATGTGCATCGGCATAAGTCGTCCCGCTATGATTTTCTATTGTTATCCATCCATTGAGGTCTAATGACTGGCTATTTCGCGCCAAAAGCAAATTATAAGTCGCATTCCATACAATGTGTTGGGTCAAATACGTCAGTTCAACTTCATGTTCGCCAGCTTGATTGGCAAGAATCAGCCAGCGCAAGGTGGGGCGAGTAATCAAGCCATCGGGTAAGGATGGAAATTGTACATCACGCAGGTTATCCATCCGCAACACCACCAATTGCCCGTTTTCCGCTTGCAAAATAATGCGATGGTCGGCACTCAGTAATATCCCCTGATAAATTGTGCCATCCTCAGATGTGACGCTGATATGCTGGTCAATAAACCGTAGGAATAAGGCTTCGCTATTCACCAAATCATACACATAATTTTGCTCCAAGATGCGCGTCCCGTTGGGGTCGGTTAACGAAGTGAAGGTAACACTTTCGGGATTAATGGATGAAGCCACATCATTAAAATTAACGACATTTTCGCCTTTGGCAAAGGTTAATTTGCGCCGTTCCCGTACCAAGCCAATCCCGTTATAAACCGTGAGTGATAAAAATGTGCGTTCAGTCATACTCGTTATCTCGCTTCCTAAAAATTCATACCATAGTTTCATTATAAATCAAAAACTGTATATAGCAGTAAGGGCGCAACATGTTGCGCCCTTACAATACAGATGTTCTAATTTCACCTGAATACTTCTATAATGCGTCCTACCAACTATATTGCACGGTATACGTCAAAACCACTTCACCACCGGCTGGCACTTGCACACGGAACTCAATCGTTGCCGAATCCAGTTGGGTATATTCTGCGGTTTGCCCACCAATAGACGCGCTCAGAATTTGCCAATTGCTCCAACGGAAGAGGCGTTCTGGCACACGAATTTCGACCGTTTCGCCCTCTTTGCGGTTGCGTAGCGTGATTTGATAGGTTTCTTGCATCACCTTATCCGACACAAGGCGGAAATCGGTTTGAATCCGTTCCCCCACCAAATCGAAGGCATTGCCCAAGTAAATGCTCACATTTTCGCCTTTGGGCGTGTGGTCAATGCTGTTTTCGCCAATCAATAACGCCGCACCATCCACATCTTCTTGATACACCCGAATCCGTCCTGCTGGCAAATCTGCACCCACACCTGCTTCTTCGGAGGTGGTAAATTCGAGGTAATTTTGCACATCCGTGATGCCTGTGAAGCCGTAATAGGTATCCACGATGGGGCTATAATACCCATAAAACGCATCGCTGGCATCATACACATAATAGGTCGTGGCGGGGACGCTGGTCGCGGTCACAAATTCGACTTGTTTAGTCTCATTATTGCCAACGGTCACAGGGCGGTTGATTTCGTACAATTTATATTCAAAAAATTCACGTTGTTCCACTTGGGGGACGGCTGGCACGGCACGGGCTTCCATCGCCATATCTCCCATATACATAAATTCATCATAAGTTGGCAGGCGGTTCACATCCCCCGCAATGAGTTTCAGTTGTGCATCCCGATAGCTTGTGCCACTGTTATTGGTGAGCGTGACCCAGCCATTCAAATCCAATGCCGATTTATCAGTGGTCAAAAGCACATTGTAATCGGCTGTCCACGAGATGCCACCCGTCAAATAGGTGAGTTCAATTTCTTGGTCGCCCCCGCTCAGGCTATTGATGAGCCAGCGCAACGTGGGGCGGGTAATAAGTCCATCGGGCAAGGCAGGGAATTGAATATCGCGCAGGCTATACGTATTCAGCACGACCACTTGCCCGTTATCGGTTTGCAAAATGATGCTATCGCCACCACTCAGTAATTTACCCGTGTAAACCGTGCCATCTTCGGCAGTGACGGTAATCACTTGGTCAATGAAGCGACGGGTGAGCGCATACGTATCCACCAAATCATAGACATAATTTTGTTCCAAAACGGTGGTATTCGGGTCGGTGAGGGAGATAAAACTGACCGATGTCGCATCAATAGATGAAGCTACATCCGTAAAATTGACCGTATTCAAGCCTTCTGTGAAGCTAAATACACGGCGGTCGCGGACGAGTGCCGTCCCCTGATTATATACTGTGAGTGCGACAGTGGGTTGGGGTTCATCGGTTGTTTCTTCTTCTTGGGCAGATGCCGAAAATGCACCAAGCATGAGCATGGTGAGCAAAACGGCGAGCAATGTGATTTTTTTGAACATAAAAACTCCTTGTAGTGTGCCAATTATTGATTCAGATGACACTAAGACGTTTGCATATTCGGGTTTGTTCCATTTTGGGCATATAGGGCGGATGTCTGTTTATCCGCCCATATTTTTATGATGGATTCGTATCTCGAATCGCCCCTATTTTCTCAGCAATCAGGCGCTTGCCCTCCCCATCTTCAAGATGGCGACCCAATTCCTTTTTAGAGAAAATGCGCTCACCATTCACGGTGATATTGAACACCCCGCCACTGCTGGGGACGAGTTGCCATGTGCGGATATAATATTCGATTTCACGTTCCTTCAAGATTTCAGCCGTCAAACTGAGGGCGCGGTCTTGATACCCTCAAGAGGCGCAATATTCGATAATAATATCTACGATGCTCAGTTGCATGTCATATCCTTCCTATGCAGGGTCAAGCTGATAAATGGTGCGTTCAATCAAGTTTACCGAATCGGCTAAGGTTTGGCTATCAAATGATAATTTTGCACCTGCCGTTTGGAATAAATCGGGCAATTTCACCGTCCCACCCAATGCCAATGCCTTGCGATAATCGGCAAGTGCGCCCGCTTGGTTATTCAGCGAGTTTGCCCACACTTGCGCCGCACCCAATTGCGCCAACCCATACTCGATATAATAGAATGGCAATTGGAAAATGTGCAATTGTCTACGCCAACGATTGCCCAAATAGGCTTCTAAGCCACTAAAATCAATCCCGACCATATACCGTGACCACAATTCCATCCATTTTTCATCACACGCCGCGGGGTCGGTGGCATGGTCATGGTTGGTATAAATCCAGTGTTGGAACATATCCACCACCGACATATACCCCCAAAATTGAATCATCCCTTCTAAATGTTCAACACGGGCGCGGTTGGCATCGGCATCAACATAAAAACCGCCGTTGGCTTTGTTCAAATACGGTGCGCCAATCAATTCCATAGACATTGAAGCGACTTCGGCAAATTCCATCGGCACATCTTTTTGCTGGGCATAAGGCAAATTGGCACTCTCAAACGCATGGAAGGCATGACCCCCTTCATGCAACAGCGTTTGCACATCATCATGCACCCCAACCGCATTCATAAAGATGAATGGGCGTTTGACATTGGGGTAATACGTGCAATATCCACCGGGTGCTTTGCCTTTGCGATTATCCAAATCCAGCAATTTTTCGTTTATCATGGTGTGATAATACGCGCCAAGTTGTGGGTCTACACGGTCAAACAGGGTCGCCATTGTGTTTTCGAGTTCTTCAACCGTGTCGTATGGTTTGAGCGCGGGGTGATTATCGGGGTCTACCAATGTATCCCACGGGCGGAGCGAATCCACACCCAACCGTTTGCGTCGGCGTTCATATAACCGCGCCGCCACAGGCACAACCACCTCTTCCACCGCCTTATTGAATGCGATGGCATCATCCGCCGTATAATCAAACCGATGTTTCAGTTTCCATTGATAAGCACGGTAATCACTCATCCCCGCATTGGCAGACATTTCTTTGCGGAGACCCATAAATTTACGCCATAACCCATCCAGCGCCTCTTTATCAGCCAAACGGCGTTCTTCTGCCAAGCGCCAAATCTGTTCACGGCGGGCGCGGTCAGTTTCTTTGAGTGTCAGTTGCACCTGTGGTAATGTGATTTCTGCGCCGTCCCAATTAATGGTCTGTGCGCCGATGATTTTATCGTATTCCATGCCCAATTCACCCTCTTGGCTGATGAGCGACAGGTTTTCTTCGCGGAATAATTCCACATCCGCGCGGATATTCCGCATGGGGATTGCCAGTTCTGGCACATTCAGCCCACTGGCTAATAATTTGCGTTTGAGCATATCTTCACTGGTCAGCAACACGGGATAAATTTCGTTCAACAATTTTTTGAAGCGTTTATCTGCCACTTCATCTGTGGTATCTACAGTGGTGGCAACATACAATTTAGACGCAACTTCACCCGCAAAATCCGCAATCCGTGACCAATCCGCCAACCAATTATGCACATTGGCTTCGGTTAGGTCAGTATTGAGCAATTCGGTATAAAATGGGGTATAGTGGTCGGCATCCCAGTCAAAAGCCATTTCGGTACTGGCTGGTAAATGGTTGGTCATAACTAAAAATCTCCTTTTGAAAAATTTTAAGAGGCTAAAAAATATTATACACCAAAATAGATAAAGGTTAAAAAATATGTCTTTAAGCAACCAATTTTGGATAATTACAGGTGGCGCAGGCGGAATTGGCATCGAAACTGCCAAGTTATGGATACAAAACGGGGCGCGGGTGATGTTGTGGGATATTCATGAAGCCACCCTCGCGCAAATTGCAAATGAGATTGGCGCAGATTACGCAGTGGTGGATTGCACGGATTATCAAGCCACCCAAACCGCCATCCAATCGGCAAAAGGTCAGTATGGGATGATTCATGGGGTGGTGCATTGTGCGGGCATTTTGCACACAGGCGCATTTTTGGATATGAACCCACAAAAATTGGCGAGCATCATCACTATCAACATGACAGGCACAATTTTTACGGCTCATGCGTGTCTGCCCTATTTAATCGAATCGGGTGGGCATTTCATCTTTTTGGGGTCAATATCCGCCTTTCAGGGCGCACCCGAATTTGCGACTTATGGCGCGAGTAAATCCGCCGTATTCAATTTGGCGCAAGCCCTCCGCGCCGAATTAACCGGTAAAAATGTGCATTTAGGCGTGGTTTGCCCCAATTTTGTGAATACCAATATGCTGAATCCCGAAAATCGTAAGGCGGCGATGGTGCATTCAAAATCGGTATTTCTGAAAATATACGAAGCACCCGATATTGCGCGTTCCATTTTGCGCGGGGTGCAAAAACGACGCTTTTTGATTTATACTGATTGGCGCGGGTGGCTGATTTATTCGCTCAGTCGTTACTTTGCATGGACAGGTTATCCGCTCACGATGAAAACATGGCGCGATGCCCAACGGCGTGTTCAATAACATGGATAGTGACGGGCGGATATACGGACATGCGTCCTAATCCGTCCCTACGCATCAAATAGGGGCGTAGGAGTAGCATTCTTGCCGTCCCATGCGTAGCAACTTAACAAAAAACTGTTTCTTGACCTCACCCCCCTGCCCCCTCTCCAATTTGGAGAGGGGGAGAAAAGCGTTTTATAGGTGGGTTTAAGTCCCCTCTCCGTTGGGGAGAGGGGATTTAGGGGTGAGGTTGTTTTCTTAAGTTGCTGTATATGGGGCGGCATTCTTGC
>JALONZ010000156.1 GCA_025454675.1 Anaerolineae bacterium
TTTGGCGCGTTGGGTTGTCCAAATGAACATACCACTATTCCAGCTATATTGTCCAGAGGCGACAAATTCGGTTGCCGCAATTAAATCGGGTTTTTCGGTAAATCGAACAGCATGGTAACTGGTGAAACCATTCATTTTACGGATGGTCTCTCCTTGTTGAATATAACCAAAGCCCGTTGCGGGGTAGGTTGGGGAGATGCCGAGTGTGGTGATATAACCTTCTTGCGCCAATTGATGGGCGGCGATGATGGCTTCGCAGAAATAATCTTCTTTGGCGATATGGTGGTCGGCTGTGAGCAGGGCAACGGTGGCATTGGGGTTGCGCTGATGCACCATCCAAATGCCAAAAGCGGCGGCTGGCGCGGTGTTTTTACCATCTGGCTCAATAAAAAAATTGTCTTTGGGAATTTGTGGCACTTCTGCCATCATCTGTTCCACATAATCGCGCCCCGTCACCACACAAATTCGTTCTGGTGGCAGAATTTTAGCGATTCTATCCACACTGGTGCGGAACATCGTCCGATTATCCACCAATGGCAATAATTGTTTCGGTGTATTTTTACGACTCATGGGCCACAGGCGCGTTCCGCCACCACCAGCCAACACAAGTGCATATAAATTATCTGTCATTTTCATAAACCTCGTAGCCTAAACAGGCTATATCCGTTACGTTACGAGGCTATATTGCATGTATCCTGTCGATTGTGCAAGCCCTTTTAATTCTAAAATGGTTAAGAAACCCATGACTTCTGCACTATTTAATCCCGATTGGCGGATGATGTCGTCAATATGTGCGGGTTCTGTTCCAAGACATTGAAGAATTTTTGCCTCTTCATTTGTAGAAGGCTGAATGGCTTCGACTTTGGCGCGAGTTTGCATAACCGTATATTCGACATTGAGTTCATCTAAAATATCTTCTACAGATATGACCAACTTTGCCCCATCTTGAAGCAACTTGTTTGTACCCGAAGCCATATTATTGGTGATGTTGCTGGGAATAACAAACACATCACGCCCTTGTTCTGCCGCCACGCTTGCAGTGATGAGCGCCCCACTTTTTTCGGGGGCTTCAACAATTAACACGCCTAGCGATAGCCCACTAATGATACGGTTACGGCGTGGAAAGTTATTGGCTAGTGGGGCAGTTCCGAGTGCAAATTCGCTGATGAGCGCCCCATGTTCCATGACACGCTTGGCAAGACCCGCATGTTCGGCAGGATAAATGCGGTCTATGCCACATCCCATAATCGCAATGGTGCGCCCACCACCTTTTAATGCGCCCTCATGCGCCGATGCGTCTATGCCTTGTGCCAATCCACTGATAATGGTCACGCCATTTTTCGCTAATTGTTCGGATAAAGATGCGCTAATCTCTTTGCCATAGCGTGTGCATTTGCGCGTTCCCACCACCGCCACCGCTTTTTCATCTTGTGGAAGCAAATTCCCACGAATATATAAAACGGGTGGTGGGTCGTTGATGGTACGCAGTTTGGCTGGATAATCGTTATCGGTGAATATCATCATGCGTGCATTATATTTTGCTAATTTTTGATATTCTGCTTGCAAATCTAATTTTTCGCGTGAGGCAAGCAACTTTTCGATAAATTTTTGGGGCAATTTGGCATTATGCAGGTGTTTTTTATCTGCATTCCAAACATTGGCAAGTGAACCGAATTGGGTGATGAGCGCCTCAATTCGGTTTATACCCATGCTTGAAATGATATTGAATCCAAGCCAATAATATCGTTCATCCATTGGTATTGCTCATTTCACACAATATAACAGATTAGAATGATTATAAGCACATTATGGTATTTTGCAAAAATTAGTCTTCGTCTGTGATGCCACCGAGTAACCCTTCTGGGATGTGTACGGTGATGACACGTTCATCGGTATTGGTGGATAAAACCACACTGGGGATGACGGGGATGAGAATTTCGCCCCCCGTATCACTTTTGACCACATAAACATCATTTGCGCCAGTTTCCAGCACATCGGCTAATGTGCCAATGATTTCACCTTCATCGGTTTTGACGGTCATGCCGATGAGTTGATATAAATACACTTCATCATCCGCCAGTGGCACAGCATCCTCGGTTTTGACCATGACGAATAATTCACGGAATAATTCGGCGGCGTTGCGGTCATCTACCGTTTTGAGTTTGAGCAGACCATAATCTTGGTGTAGGCGCATGAATTCAACGGTGTAAAACTTGGCTTTGGATGAGGTTGGCGATTCGCCGATGGCAATTTTTTTCAGGTTGGTGATACGTTCTGGGTAGTCCGTCATGAGTTGCACGCGCAATTCGCCACGAATGCCGTGTGGACGCAAAATTTTCCCAAGTAATAAAAATGGGGGAGGAGTAGTGGTCATGGGGTGTCCTTGTGAATGATAGGGGGTAAGACATTATCGCGTAGGGGCTTGCCATGGCAAGCCCCTACAAACAAATTGTTATGTATCGTATAGGCATGACTTATCATGCCCACATCAAACCAATTAATCAATTTCTAAAATGATACGAATATCATCTTTGGTCGAGACGACACGCAACAAAGAACGGATGGCGTTTGCCACGCGCCCTTGCTTGCCAATCACACGCCCCATATCCGATTTTGCCACCCGCAGTTCGAGAATGATAGAGGACGGGGTGCGTTTTTCTTTCAGATGCACCTGAGACGGGTCATTGACCAAATTTTGAGCGATGTATTCCACCAGTTCTTTAGCCATGAGAATCCCTATTGATTTTTGGCGGCATCACGGGCTTTTTTACCCTTGCCAGATTCGGGTGATGGATAATTGGTACGTGGGTCTACGGTCACTTTATTGGCATTGGCTTCGGCGACCAACGCATCAACCGATTCACCTTTTTTCATGCGGTCAAAACGGGCAAATGTGCCTGTGCGTCTGAACACCGATTGAACGGCTTCGGTGGGTTGTGCGCCAACACTCAACCAATATAACGCGCGTGCTTCATCCACATTATCGGTAGATGGGCGGGTACGTGGGTTGTGATGACCAATGATTTCGAGGTACTTTCCCCCGCGTGAACGGCGTGAATCGGCGACGATGATGCGATATTCGGGTTGACCTTTAAGCCCAACGCGGGCAAAACGAATGCTGACCATGTGTTAAATTTTCTCCTGAACATTGCCATTTGGCACAATTTTGAGTATCGAATAAAATTTTGGGTTATCTATCGTTTATTTAGGTTAGATAAACCCGGTATATTGGGCATACGACCTTTGCGTAATTGACCCATGAGTTCTTGCATTTGTTGGAATTGCTTGATGACCTCATTCACATCCCGCACTTCGACCCCGCTACCGACTGCAATCCGTTTGCGACGGCTGGCATTGAGGATTTTGGGATTTTCACGCTCTTTTCGGGTCATCGAATTGATAATGGCTTCGACTCGGCTGAGGCGCTTTTCGGCATCCTCTTGATTGAACGCGCCTTGCATCTGCATTTTATTCACCCCCGGAATCATCCCCATGATTTGCCCCAATGGACCCATCTTACGGATTTTTTGGAGTTGTTCCAAAAAGTCCTGCAAGGTGAATTGATTTTTCATCATTTTGCGTTGCAAACGCTCGGCTTCTTCTTCATCATACGCCTCTTCCGCTTTTTCGATGAGCGACATCATATCACCCATACCTAAAATGCGGTCTGCGAGACGGTCTGGATGAAAAACTTCAAACCCATCTATCTTTTCGGATGTCCCCAAAAACTTAATCGGGACGTTGGTCACGGCTCGCATCGAAATTGCCGCCCCGCCTCGCGCATCACCATCAATTTTGGTGAGGATGAGACCGGTGATGCCCACACTTTCATTGAAGCCATTGGCGATGTTTACCGCTTCTTGACCTGTCATTGCATCGGCAACCAGCAAAATTTCGGCGGGATTGGTGCGTTTTTTAATCTCGCGCAATTCGTCCATCAGGCGTTCATCAATTTGCAGACGACCCGCCGTATCCAGAATCACAACAGAAGCACCCGCTTCTTTGGCGGCTTTGACCCCATTTTCACATATATCGGCAGGGCGGGCATTCGTTCCTTGTTGATGGATACCAACATTAATTTGCTTGGCGAGGGTCATCAACTGGTCAACAGCCGCAGGACGGTAAATATCTGCCGCGACAAGGAATGGGGGTTTGCCATCTTTACGCAAATAGGTGGCGAGTTTGGCGGCGGTGGTCGTTTTACCAGACCCTTGCAAACCAACTAGCATAATCACATGCGGTTTGCTACTGCCCGAAAAATTGAGCCGACCGGGTGCGCCGAGTGTGATGATGAGTTCCTCATGTACAATTTTCACCACCATTTGACCGGGTTTAAGCGCCTTTGATACTTCTGCGCCAACGGCACGTTCTTTGACTCGTCCGACAAAATCCTTGACGACAGGCAAGGCGACATCCGCCTCTAATAACGCCATACGCACTTCGCGCATAACCTCAGTCACATCGGCTTCGGATAATTTGCCAGAACGACCTAAACGGTCTAGTGTTTTTTGTAGACGTAAACTTAAACTCTCAAACATGGTCTAAAATCGCCGTTTTCACCTATATTCGTAGGCGAATTATTGTAATGGTCATCCCTCATAACGTCAAGGAAGGATGCTCACGCCGATGGTGAATTGGGACGTATTGCTCAGAATATCTTGAATATTATAATTGGCATATCGCGCACTCATTTCTGCCGTGAACGCATTGCTCAAATCGGCAGTGATACGCGCTAATAAGATGTTCTGGTGGTCAATGCTCAAGCTACCACCGCCGAATAAACTGCTCGCATCCTGCCTGAATTGAACCAGATAACCCGTTGAGACCAATGTAATGGGTGTGGTTGCAACGATGCCATTCCAACTGGTGTAAATGGTGATTTGATTCGTCCCCATACCGATGAGTAGATAACTCAGCCCGTCCCCGTTATAGGCTTTAAGCCGATTTAATAACGCATTTGATGTGATGTTGATGAGTTGATAGGCGGGTGGCGTTTCGGTTGCCAAAACGATGCTGAATGGATGGTCTGTAGACCAATTCGGACCCGTATCGGTTAAATCATTGGCGAAACGGGTGGCAGTGTTGGCATTACCCGAACTATCGGCGATGCTATTGCCGCTTCCTTCATCAAAATGATATAACGCGATGGTATTGGCATCGGTTGTGAATGCGGTAGATGGGCGCGTGAAATTGGCGCTGTAGCGCACGGTGTTTGAGATGCGTAATTCATCAAAGAAGCCATTATAGGGTGGATAATTCACGGGGTCATAATCATGCTTTTCTGCACCCAGTACGATGAATGGTTCGTTATTGCAGGGCTGATTGCCACCACTGCCACATAAATTACTGATACTGCGTCCGTCATTATAACTGAGGTTGCCTGTTGGACCCGTTGCTTGGCGCACACGATTACCATCCACAAAAATTTGCATCTGACCGGTGCTTCGCTGACGGGTGACGGCGACATGTCTCCAAAACCCATTGGAGACAAAAGTGCCACCGCAAATGGTTAGGGCTGATGTGCCGTTGTTCACCCCAAACGCGATTTGATTGCCATAAAGTGAAATACCATAATCGCCATAACTCAAATTGCCGAATAAATCGCGGTCTACAATGATATTGCGATTAATCCATGTATCTGCGCCTTCCGTGCAAGTTGTACCACTGATAGAGGTCGGTTTTATCCAAAATTCAATCGTGAAATCACCACTTTCGGATGGGCGAGTGGGGTCGCCACCAATATCAGCAGGGCGGTGCGGATGAATGGGGATTTTGACCCGCCCCAAGTCGTTGAATCCATATCCTAAAAATCGGAG
>JALONZ010000157.1 GCA_025454675.1 Anaerolineae bacterium
GCTTCCACGATATACGACTCGATATATTCTTGTTCCACCTCATGATGATGTGATGCAACCGCATTAATAATGCGCGGGTCTTTTATCCCGTAGCGTTTGAGGAAATCTGCGCCGATGAGGGCGTGCGTGCCTTCGACCTCATGGTCAATCGCTTTGCCGATGTCATGCAATAACCCGCCGGCTTTGGCAATTTGAACATCCGCGCCCAATTCAGCGGCAATCATCCCCGCGATATGTGCGGTTTCGATGGAGTGTGCATGTTGATTTTGCCCATAGCTATAACGGAATTTGAGCCGTCCAATCAATTTGATAATTTCGGGGTGCAGGGCATGAACACCCGTCTCATAGGCGGCGCGTTCCCCTTCATCGCGGATGGTGCGTTCTACTTCTGCTTTGGCATCTTCCAGCAATTTTTCGATGCGTGCGGGATGAATGCGCCCATCCACCACCAATTTCATCATGGCTTGTTTGGCAATTTCACGGCGGATGGGGTCAAAACTGCTAATTGTGATGGCTTCGGGGGTATCATCCACCACCACATCCACACCTGCCGCCAATTCAAAGGCGCGGATGTTGCGCCCATTGCGCCCAATAATACGCCCTTTCATCTCATCACCCGGTAACGGGACAACGCTCACCGAAATTTCGGAGATGTGTTCGCTGGCGAGGCGTTGTACGGCTAATGAAATGATATTGCGGGCGCGGGTATCGGCTTCTTCACGCGCTTCGGCTTCCACTTGGCGAATGATGCGGGCGATGTCATTGCGGGCATCGCGTTCTGCCAATTGCAACAATTGGACGCGGGCTTCATCTACCGTCATCTGTGCAATACGTTCCAATTCTTCTTGGCGGGTTTGCTCCACCTTTTTAATATCATTTTCGCGTTTATCGAGGACGCTTTGACGCTTATTCGAGGCTTGCTCGCGTTTTTCGATTTTATCCAAACGCACATCCAAATCTTCACGCCGTTTTTGTAGGCGTTCTTCCTCTTTATCAAGGTCACGTCTGCGCCGTTGTAAAACTGATTCGGCTTCTTCTTGAATGACCCGTACTCGTTCTTCTCCCTCTTGCAATAATAATGCAGATTGCTCATGAGCCGTTGCGATAATCGTTTTGGCTTCCGTCTCTGCCAACAATTTGCGATTTTTCCCCTGACGGTTTTGGACATTGGTCAGCAGATATGCGCCAACACCACCCCCTATCAGAAAAACCACAATCCCTTCGATGATTAAAATTAACACAGTGTCCATTGTTTATAGCGGGCTTCAGCATGTTTTCGCCCCGCCAATCTCCTTTCTGGTGGATGACTCAATCAAAGTCATCGGGGTCTCAATAAATTTGTTCAAAAAATACACACGAATTAGAAATCATCACCGTCATCCACAAAAAATTGTGGGTCATCGGTCATCATTTCTTCGATAAGTTGCGTTAAAACAGTTTCGCTGGTGCGATAATCAAAACCACGTCGCGCCAAAAATTGCCCAATTTTATGTTTCATCTCGCGCTGAGATTTGCCTTTGTAGCGGCGCACTTTGTCTTTTGCGGCACGATACGCATCATCTTGGGCATCTTGTTCGGCTAAAATGGTGCTGATGATGGCATCTGGAATGCCTTTCAATCGCAATTCCACACGAAGCGCACGCGCTCCACGCGGTTTGAATTCGCTCCGATTATCCACCCAATACCGCGCAAATGCTTCATCATCCAAATACCCTTGTGTGATGAGTTTATTCAGGCAGGCTTCAATGGCATCTTCTGGATAGCCCTTCTCGGTCAGATTTTTGCGCGTCTCAGACACACTGCGCGGGCGATACCCCAAAAATCGCAGTGCATGGTCATAGGCTTTGTTCACCTCATCATCCGAGCGCAACGCCGAAATATCTGCATCCGTCAAGATTTGCCCTTTTCGCAATTGGGCGGCTTGAATGAGGGTTAATCCAAAGGCAAATTCGCCATCCAAATACACATTAACGCGCTCTTTATTGCGTTTTTGGATTTCTAACGCTGTGATTATTGCCATCGGCGCGTCCTTCTGAAAACAAAAAAACCGTAATCCGTCATCAGACTACGGCTGAAAACTTGAATATGCCTCATATAAGATGCAATCAACAACGCTATAGGCAACCCGCCATATAGAGTTGAACGAATATCAGATGATGATGGTCAAAACACGATAACCATATTTTTTGATAAATTTTATCCCTAAAAATCAGCCCCTTTGGGTGTTTTAACGGATTTTTTTACACATCTTATCTGCCCATTCACGACGGAGCAGGTTGTTTTTTCAAGTTTTTGAATAGCCGTAATCAATGGTGTTTTATCTACTTAAAAATACACCAACAAAACTTATCATAGACTTTAACGAAAAATATGAAAATAATCAAGTGTTATGGGAAAAATGCTTCATGATGCAAAGGATACTCCATGCAAAATTATACACAACGTCCGTTATTGGTCATCGGGGGTGGCACATTTTTGGGTAACAGCCTGATTGCCGCCCTCTTATTAGAAGGCGCAGAAGTAGCGACTATCGTCCGCCCCGATGCCGAAGCCAAACTCGGTGTCTTGCGTGACCAAGTGCGGGTTATTTTGGGAGATGTGTTTGAGCCTGCCAGTTTGCGCGGACGAGCGCGGGGGTACCAGACCGCGATTAATGCCGTTGGTAGCCTAACCGCCCATCCAGAACGCGGCTTCACCCACCAACGCCTGAATTTCATCTCCATTCGCAATATTTGCGCCATGTGCATCAGCGATGGCGTGTCGCATTTGATTTATATGAGTAGCGCCAATGCGTTTTGGCTCAATCGCGCCTACATCCGCGCCAAACGCGATGCCGAAGCCCATATCCGCCGTGTTGGGTTGCAAGGCACAATCATTCGCGCCCCCCTCACCTATTCGTATGGTGAATATCGCCCGCCCTTTTTTGAATTTATGACACTATTAGGCAGTATCCCACTCATCAATCAATTGCGGATGAAACGCATCGCACCCATGCCAATCGAAGCCCTTGCGCGGGGCGTGGCGCGAGTTGCCTTGAGCGAGGGACGCAAAAAGCCGGTTTATTATGCACCCGATTTACGCAAATTAGTCAAAAAAGAGGAACGCCGTCAACCCCTGTATGATATGTTATGGGGGGATACGGGCGGGGTGAGCGATGATACGCCCCCTGCCCGTCGTGGTGGTTATAATCCGATGTCCTCGCTGGATGAGGATGCCCCATTCGGATGGATTCCGCCAACCGATTCACAATGAGGCAATTTTCACATCCGTGCCATAGGCGATGAAGCCACTATCGGCTTTGCCAACAGGCACATCCACACGCATCCCGCCGATGGGTTGAATATCGCCCATTTCGCCCAATTGATACACCTCAAATTTGAGGCGCAATGCCGAACTGGTCGTCTTGATGGCGACTGGTTCTTGAACATAGGTGGTTGTGAGCGAGAATAGCACATCTTCTGGCGATTCTGGATAACCATCAGTGGCACTTACACGCACCACCACATCCGCAGAAGCCAATCCGCCGTTATCACCCGGATGAAACCCAACCACGATATGCGAATCGCTGTGCGGGGCAACCGATTTTGGCACAGCCACCACCAAACGGCGTGTACTCACCACATCCACTTTGCGCGGGGCAACCACTTGCTTGATGCCACCGGTTGCTTCATCATAATCGCGCAATTCCTCTACGGCTTGATTGCCCAGTCGGGTTAGCCGATAGACCATATCGCCTTCCATGCTCAGATATTCTTTGGTGACAAGACGGCGAATCGCCTTAGAAAAACGGCGGTCGCTCATATCGAGGTCTTCACAAATTTGGTCAGCATCTGCCGATTCACCATCTAAATCGCCAAAATAGCGCAAAATATCCAATGCACCCGGTAAGGGTTCTAATGTTTTGAGATGAAATGGTAATTCCATAAGTTCATATCCCTAATTTATCAAAATGATTTCTACCATTATAACCCAATTACCCGCGCCTTGCCTGTTAATTTTCCAAGTGCGTTACGAGTATCCACTACCAAACGGCTATGAGTCACCACATGCGCCCAATCATACGCGCTATGGTCAGTGATAATCACCACACAATCGGCATCGGCTAAGGCTTGGTCGGAATAGGCAACACCTTCCACAACATGCCCATCATCCGCGCGGAAATGCGCGATATGTGGGTCATGGAAAGTCACTTGTGCGCCTTTGGTTTGGAGCAAATGATACACCTCCAACGCGGGACTTTCGCGCACATCATCAATATCACGTTTATATGCCACGCCAAGAATTAACACCCGCGAGCCATTGAGTGATTTGCGGTCATCATTCAGCGCGTGCATAACTTTATTCACCACATAAGCGGGCATGGCAGAATTAATATCATCCGCCGTTTGGATAAATTTAGAATTGTAGTGCAATTGGCGCATTTTCCATGCGAGATAATGCGGGTCTAATGGGATGCAATGTCCGCCTAACCCCGGTCCAGGGTAAAATGGCATAAATCCGAAGGGTTTGGTGGAGGCGGCGCGGATGACTTCCCACACATCAATCCCCAACTTATCGCACATGACCGCCATTTCATTCACCAAACCAATATTCACCGCCCGAAAGGTGTTTTCCAGCAATTTGGACATTTCGGCAACGGTTGGTGATGAAACAATCACGACTTGCTCAACTGCCATGCTGAATAAAACATAAGCAATTTCGCCACAAGCGGGTGTAATCCCGCCGATAACTTTGGGTGTGTTACGGAAGCCATATTTCTGGTTGGCGGGGTCAATCCGTTCCGCCGAAAAGACCAAAAATACATCTTCCCCAACCACTAACCCACTCGATTCGATGCGCGGGCGCAAAATTTCGGTGGTCGTACCGGGGTAAGTGGTGCTTTCTAGCGAAACCAGCATCGCAGGGTGCAAATAGGGGACAAGTGATTCCATCGCCGATAGCACATAAGATAAATCGGGGTCTTTGGTTTGCGTGAGGGGTGTGGGGACACAGATAATCACCGCATCCACATCCGTGATGATGCTATAATCAGCCGTTGCACGCAAACGCCCATCTTGCACCAATTGGCGGACGACATCAGTACGCACATCGGCAATATAACTTTCACCGCGATTGAGATGGTCAACTTTGCGCGTATCGAGGTCAATCCCCACCACGCGCAACCCCGATAGCGCAAATTCGACCGCCATCGGCAACCCGACATATCCCAAGCCAATAATGGCGACTTGTGCTTGTTTTGTGTGTAATTGATTCAGAAGTGTTTGTTTGATAGACATTTTTACTCTCTTTTGTGTAGAATTGAATTGTAGCCGTAGCTTTTAGACAATTCAAGCATGGCATTGATTCATCAAAGGATAGACCAATGGGCATTTTTTTCTTTTTCTTATTTGCACTCACTTTGCTTGGGGTATATATCGCCATCCGCAGACAACTCGCCTCGCCAGGGGTGATTGGCGCATTGGGGATGATATTCAGCATCATCTTTATGACCTTGTATTTGCTCAGTTTTGAAATTGTGATGATACAAGGGGTGATTTTTGGTGTGGTGATTGGGATTTTGTTCGCAGGTGCAACCTTAGCCACCGCCATTTATTTTTTGAGGCAAGAACAAAAATCATCGTGATATGTTTTGTGGCGGACATACGAGGCGTGCGCCTCTAGTCCGCCATTACACTCATGTCTGTTTTGGTGGTCTAATGGCTGTACTAGACCATTCGGGGTCGTATGTCAGCCATAAAATAGTATCTAAATGCAAAAATCCCCTACAATATATTTTATTTCATACTTTGGGCAATTTACCAATCACCCG
>JALONZ010000158.1 GCA_025454675.1 Anaerolineae bacterium
AGGGTGTTAAACCGCTTTTGCCAAAAATAACATTTCCATCACTAATGAGGTCAAGTGACGTGGGCTAACGGGTTTGACCAAAATGTGTTCAATATCATAATTGGCATGATGCAATTGCAACGCATAGGTGCTGGCTGATGCGATAATGGTTGGAATTTGAATGTTATTTTTGCCAATATAATCCAAGATATGAATCCCATAACCATCGGGCAGTTCAAAATCGAGGATGAGCAAATCGGGTTGTTGGGTTTGAATAAAACTAATGGCATCAGCCACAGTTTCAACACCTTTACAATTGAAGCCAGCGGCGAGTAAGTTTTTACAGAATAACCGGTTGATGGGCATGTTATCTTCAACAACAAGGATGGTAGGCGCGTCTGTGTAGGTTGTCATGATATTTCTCACTTTGTTAAACGTTTCATCTCCACTAAAATCACACTATGCTCCTATTATAAACACGATTTTTGGCATTCCGTGAAAATTTCATAAATTTTTGGGCAACTGGACAGGGTGTGGTTAGGTATCACCTAGCCATTAGACTAGGTGATATTGAATAAGAGCTGAAAAATGAAGATTACTGTTGAACCATGAGGGTGCGTTGCACCAATTCTGATAATAAACTGGGGCTGATGGGTTTGACGAGGATGTGTTCGATATTGTAGCTCATATGTCGAAGCGAAAAAGCCCGTGGGCTGGCAGAAACGACGATGGTTTGAATATCCAATTGAAGTTGGAGAATCATATCCAACACCCGTGTGCCATAACCATCTGGCAATTCAAAGTCGAGCAGGATTAAATGGGGTGGGTCTGTGGTGAGGCTATGCAACGCATCATCGGCGGTATAAACCCCCGAACATTGATACCCCAACGCGGATAAATGTCTGCAAAACAGCCGATTGATTGGTTCGTTATCTTCTACCACAAGGATATTGTGGGTTTTTAAGGTGTCCATTACGCATCAATCCTTACGTTATCGCGTACAATTTTCATTATCATCCCAAAAGTGTTTAAGAAATATTCAAATAAGCAATAAATTTTGTGGGTAAATTTCTGTGAACATTTCACAATAAACCGATTAGCTATGAAATTTGTATTGATGCGTTGCATGTTCCTTATAGACACAGACACGGTTATAATAATCTATCTAAGATTAGATTACAGCTATTTACCGAAAAGGTCAATCAGTTATTATTTTGCTCGTCCTATTCGTTTTTGGGGCGGTTGTACTGGGCGCGGGTGCGATGCTCTCCCCTGCCATCCCCACACAACAACCTCGCATCGCGCTGGCGGCGACATTTGCGCTGGCGCTCATTGTCGGTGGCACAATTTTTTATGCCTCCCTATTTGGTTGGGATACACTGGTCATTGATTATTTATTATTCGCCCTCGTGGTTGGCATCTTTTTGGGCGGAACACTCTCCGTTGGGCAATCCCGCGCGGAAAAGCAGGGTTATGAATTATCCGATGCGGCACAAGGCTGGACGGGTCCGCAAGACCTCGCCTTTTTTGCGCTGGTCGGGTTCATATTCGCCCTCCCCACCCTCATATTCCCTGTCCCACTCGGCACAACCGCGCAAGGTTATGGGTATATGACCCTCGTCACCGAATTTGGCAATAACCTGAACAGCTTTGCACCCTTCCAACCCGATATCCAATATATTTATGCCAATGGCTTCACGGCGCTCACCGCGTATTTATCGCAACAACTGAATGCAGGGATTCATGTCACTCAATTTGGTGTGGGCGCGGTTTTGGCATTGCTGAATGTGTGGCTGGCATACGATTTTGGCTCAGAACTCCGCGCCAAATCATTGGGACGCGCAATGGGCTTGGCGATTTTGGTCGGCATGAGTCTATTCGGGTTATTGGTCGAAGGCTATTTTGTCATGTTGATGAGCATCGCCTTCACGCAAGCCTTTTTGATATTTGCATGGCGTTATCAAAAATATCAGTACCCGATTGAAGCTGTATTCGCAGGCTTGATGCTGGGCGCAGTCCTAATTGCACATCATACCATGTTCATCATCCTACTATTGGGTTATATCCCCTATTTGGGGGTGATGTGGCTGAGTGATAGCAAGCCCACAGGCAAAACATGGCTTGTCCTCGCCTTTGGCATTCCCACCATCGCGCTGATTGCCACCGCCCCGTGGATTATCAAAAATATACCCATTTTACAAGCGGGCTTAGATGCAGGCATTGAATCACCATTTGCGCGTACCGCCGAAAATATGTTGGTGATGCTCACCCATCATGGCTTATGGCTGGCACCGATGGCGCTGTTTGGGGCATGGCTTGGCTGGCAAAAACGCGATGCGATGGCAATGATGGCGATGGTTTGGGTGTTCATCTTGCTCGATTTTTCATCTACTGGTGGCATTGCCGCCATATTCCCCTTTGTTGACCGCTTCATCAATCCGCGCGACCTCGCATGGGGGGGGGTGCTTATCCCATTCACCATTTTGGCGGGTGGCGCGATGATGTGGTTATGGGATGCGTATGGGGATGGCAGAATCCGCATGAATTACCGCACATCCTACATCATGAACGGCATTTTGGCGCTGATTGTGTTGGGAGTCGTGTTAGTACGTGACCCGCTTTTGAACATCGTCAAACCGATGACGAATTTCCCCAGTCAATATGCGTCTTATAGCGATGCCGATGCGTTATATTGGCTAAAAAATAACACCCCCGCCGAATCGGTGATACTCAATTTCCCAACATCCCCCGAAACCGATTGGACAGCCATCATTTCAGAACGTGAATCGGTTTATTTTCCCATATTGCCATATGCGTTCAACACGGCGGATAACATCGCAACAGGGCGGGCATTAGAAGCATTCTGGCGCAATCCAGCCGCCCCCGCCAACGCCGATTTATTGCGACAATATGGCATAACCCATGTATTCGTCCCCGAAATCATCACCAACCGCGCCAGTTTTGATAGCGCGTGGCGTTGGGAAACACCACCCGCGTGGTCATTTGAAATGGCTTCATCGGTGGCGGATGCGCCCTATCTGGAACGGGTGTATGGGGAAGATAACACCGCACAGGTGTATCAGCTCACATCCGAATGATGCTAATGGTTTTATAGATTTTTGTAGATTTTAGGGCTAAAATATCCATAATTCGCAAAAATCAGTATGAAGGATACACAATATGCAACTTACAGTCCCATTCGTTTTATCGGTCATCAGCACGCTGGTAACGGCAGTATTCGCGTTTATTGTGTTACGGCGTTGGTATGAAAAACGCCGTCCGCATCTGCTCGCGTGGGGGATTGGGCTGATGATGTACTTTTTCGGCACACTCAGCCAAGTGGTTTTATCCATTTGGTGGAGTCCATTTTTCTTTGGGTTATGGTATTGGGCGGGCGCGTTGATGGTCGCCCCATGGCTGGGGCAAGGCACAGCCTATTTGCTCATACGGCGTGGGAGCATCGCCCGCAATATCCAAATGGCGTTGCTATTGGTGGGCATTATGACCTTGCCATGGGCATTATTTTTCACACCGATGGACAGTAGCAAGTGGTATGTCGGCGCAGATATGACCACCATCTATCGGGATATTATGGGGGATGGGCGCGGTGTGCGTTTCTTCTCTCCCATTATGAATGTGTGGGGGACAATTTTATTGGTCGGTGGCGCGTTATATTCGGCGCGGTTGTTCCGCAAAAAACAAATTATGCGGAATCGGGTGGTGGGCAATTGGCTGATTGCCGCGGGTGGCATCTTACCCGCCGCCGCGGGCGCACTCATCCGTTTGGGCGACCCGTCGTTCAAATATGTGGGCGAAATGGTCGGTGTTATCCTGATTTTTGCGGGGTTCTGGATTGCCAGCAACATCCCCGAAGAAGCGCATATCCCCAAACATAAACGGCAACCCGCCGATATGGTGGCAGAAAACCCATGAGCGAATCGGTACGGAGCGGTCAAAAACCCGCCATCCCCTATTATTTTCAAGTCACGCCCTATCTGATAATGGGGATGGTGGCATTCGGTGTATTTTTGACATGGGTACTCATCAATATCGTGTTTGAGGTACATGTCAGCGAGCGGTATGCGTTCATGCGCGAGGTGCATTGGTATCTCAGTCGGGTTGGGCTGGGAGTGGCGATGCTGATGTTCGGCATGGGCGTGTATATCGGCTTGATGAAACATGGTGATGTGAGCCGATGGTTTCGGGCGGGGACATATACCATCTTTGCCTTCATGTTGTTGCAAGGGGCGTTAGGCGGTATCATGTGGCTGATGGGAGGCAGACCGCATGAAGAAGTCCATCTGATTTATGGCTATGGTGTGGTATTATCACTCCCATTCTTCATCTTTGTGGAGACCACCGCCACCAAGCGCCCCGCGATGGGCAGTTATTTATGGGGATTTGGCTTGTTGGCGGCGATAATCATCCGCACGATTACGACAGGCGCACCCGCTTAGTGAGAGGAAAATCCACATGGATAAAAAAGCACGCATCAGCGATATTCAAATCCGTTATAGTGACGACTTGATGAACAAAGCCCATGTCATCGGCACGGCGTTGGGGTATCGGCAAAAAAACAACCAACCCACTGATGAATTGGTGTTGGTGGTATTGGTAGACCAAAAAGTCCCAGCCAGCGAATTATCCCCACAAGACCTCATCCCATCCGAAATTGAGGGCGTGCCTGTGGATGTGCAATCTACAGGCGGGGCATTCCGCGCAGGGTGAGATTATTCACCCTGCACACAACGGAAACCTAAGTCGCGTTCATTTTGATTGGTATTGAGCGTCCCGCGCAGGCTGAAGCGGTCATCGCCGTCTGTCCCGCCACGAATTGCCATACTAATCACCGCGCCTTGCACGATTCCCGCTACATTTTCGCGTCCGTCATCGGCATTATATGGCGCAAATTCAAATCCGCCTGCGATTGTCCCTAACCATTCACGGGCTGATGCGCCAAAGTCGGGGTTATTTTGCGCGATAAACAACCATTCACGCTCGGTTAATAAGCGCCCACCGCGTAGTTCGCAATAGGTTTGCGCCATAAACCAAGTGACTCCGACCACAGGCTCATCCGCACGCGCCCCTGTGGGGTCATATAAATCGGATGCAACAGGTCGCAAGCACGCCCCCCCATTCACACATTGGGCATATTGCGCGTTGGTGATGAGTCCAGAATCGGCTTCTAACGGCGCGGGCAGGCATTGTTCCACATCCCCAGCCGTAAAGCAGTCCATCGGCACAAAAATCAGATTCGAGATGAGGCGTGGCGGTGTCCAACCGCGCACCGTGATGGTCGCCTCGCGGATGCTCCATGAATCGGGTGTCGCCGTTGGTGTGATGGTGGGGGTATTGGTCGGCAAGCTATCCAAATAGGTTTGGGTAATCGTGGCGGCGATACTGGTCTCATCAGGGGTGAAGGTTGCTGTGGGTGATGGCGTAAAGGTCGGTGTTGGCGTGGGTGTCAATGTGGATGTGACCGTTGGCGTGAAGGTGCGCGTGGGCTTGGGTGTATAAGACGGTGTTGGCGTGAAGGTTGCGGTGTTGGTCGGCGTTTCGGTTGGGATAGATGTCGGCGTTTCGGTTGGGATGGATGCCGTTTGCGTCAATGCAAATTCGCGCGTTGCCGTTTGATTGGCATTTAAGGTCGCATTATCAATCGCGTCGCGTGTGGCTTGTTGGTCAATTAACGATATTTCGGTGACTTCTGGTGTATTTTGCGATGCAATCACATCAGGCGGATTTTCTGATGTGGCTTCATCTGTTGGGACGATATTTGCTTCTGCGGTTTGCGTCCCAAAAAGTTGTATGGCAAATTC
>JALONZ010000159.1 GCA_025454675.1 Anaerolineae bacterium
GGCACACAACCCGCCCCAACCAGCACCGCCGTCCCTCAACCAACCGCCACGCCACGCCCCACCGGTGGTACATACACCGTCCAACGGGGTGATTCATTAGGACGCATTGCCGCCCGCAATAACACCACTGTCGCGGCAATTTTGGCAGTCAACCCAACCATCACCAATCCCAACATCGTTTATGTCGGGCAAGTGATTAATTTGCCTGCTGGTGGAACAACATCCACAACCCAAGCCGTCGCCGAAGGGACTGCACAAGTCACCCCACAAGCTACCCCCGCTGTGAGTGTTCCCGCCACAACCGATACAACCCTCCCCGCCGATAGTTTTGGCTATGGGGTCGAGGTTTTCATTGACGGACAACCCATCCCAGAAGTGGTTCAACGTATTGATGAACTCGATGTTCAATGGGTAAAAATCACCGTTAGCTGGCGTGACCTTGAAGTCACAGAAGGCACTATCGTTTATGGCAACCTTGATGCCGCTGTGAGCGCGTTGGATGCAATTGGTGTAAAAATCTTACTCACCCTCACCAATGCCCCTGCATGGGCGCGGGATAGCCAAGATGAAAATGGTCCGCCAAATGATTTAGCCGATTTCAATAATTTTGTGACTGCCATCGCCACCCATTATAAAGGTGTCGTGGATGCCTACGAAATTTGGAATGAACCCAATTTGCGCCGTAATTGGAATTGCAATCGCCGTATGTGCGATACCGATTATGTAGAATTGTTGCGCGGTGCATCACAAGCACTCACCGCCACCGATGATGACGCAATTGTTATCTCTGCGGGGCTTGCACCTACCCGTTTTAATGACCGTGTGAACGCCATCAATGACCGCGTATTCATGGAATCACTCCTATCGCGTGGAGCAACCCTAATTGATGCCGTTGGCGCACATCCGGGTGGTTGGGCAAATCCACCTGATGCAACTTGTTGTGAACAACCCATCGGCGTTTCGACTCACTTTGAAGATGGTGTATTCTATTTCAAAGACAATATCGAAGCCTATCGTGCTTTGATGGTCAAATACAATGTGGCGAATAAACCCTTGTGGGTGACTAAATTCGGTTGGGGTACCAGCGAAGATACCGCCCCACCCAGCCAAATCAATATTTTTGTCACCTATACCAGCCTGACCGAACAAGCCATTTATGTGCCACGCGCTTATGAAATTGGCGATGGTTTAGGATATGTCGGTCCCATGTTCCTCGATAATTTGAATGGTTGCCAAAGCCGTGCGGGTCAGGCATTGGTGGAATTGTGCTATACCAGCCTCATTTCACCAAGCGGGTCACTGCGCCCTGTGTTTAATACCGTTCAATCCATCAACAAAGGCGGTAGCACCACATCTACCACGACCACAACAACCATCCCCAACACCAGCTCAATGGAAGTTGTGCCTGTCGCATCACCCGAAGCGACACCTGTCGTCACCTCACCCTGATACCTATCAGCCACAACATATAAAAAATGAACAAGGGGGCATTTAGCCCTCTTGTTCATTTCACACCATGTAAGATTTTTGTTGGAAATCACTTCCATATAAAATACTAATTTTCAAATGAACAGGGGCAATATGGGCGATTCTAAAGATACCCTCAATCAAATTTTCAACAACCGATATGAAATTCGGCAAAAATTAGGTACTGGGGGCATGGCGCGGGTCTATTTGGGTTATGACACCAATTTGGGGCGAGAAGTCGCCATTAAAGTGCTACATGAACACCTCGCAGAAGACACCATGTTCAAAGAACGATTTGAACGCGAAGCCCGTTTCGTTGCCACCCTCAACCACCCCAACATCGTCCAAGTCTATGATTACGCCACAGGTCAACGCGCTGGTGAAAATATCTGTTATATGGTCATGTCGCTGGTACAAGGCAAATCGCTGAAAGAAATTTTAGAAAATGCAACGGCTAAAGAATCCTTTTTGCCACATAGTCAGGTTCTAACCATCATGACCGATTTATGTGGTGCATTGCAATATGCCCATGACAAAGGCATGGTACACCGCGATATTAAACCCGCTAATGTCATCATCACCGATGATGGAAAAACCATACTCACTGATTTTGGCATCGCCCGCATGACACAAGGCACACAATTCACCCAAGAAGGCATGACCGTTGGCACACCGTCTTATATGTCCCCAGAACAAGCCACTGGCGCACAAGTGGATAGTCGTAGCGATATTTATGCACTCGGCATCATGTTATATGAAATGCTGGTCGGGCATCCGCCGTTTCATGATGATGGGACACTCTCCGTCTTGCTCAAACACATGACCGAACCCGTCCCATCCATCTCGCATTATGATTTTATTGATAATCCGCACTTAGATGCCGTCATTATGAAGGCACTGGCAAAACAACCCGAAACCCGTTATCAAACTGCAAATGACTTATTAGATGACCTCAAACGCGCCTTCAATGGGCAAGAGACCAGTGCCGAAAAATTCATGAATAGCGCAACGGTGCAATTACAAGCGATTGCACCAGAACCTGATAAATCATCTAAAAAACCAGCCACCCCATCCAGAGGGATTTGGATGGCTATGTCGCTCGGTTTGGGTATCATCTTAGCGATTGTCGTCTTGGGGATGATGTCGCGCAATAACCCAGCACCCACTAACACCCCTGCCCCAACACCCGAATATTTCATCACAACATTTTCAGGCGATGACCCATTCACAACCCGCTTGCCACAAGATAACTCGGCAGGACTCATCCGACAAATCACACCACAGGGGTATCAAATCACCAATAATCGCACCCGCCAAGCCGTTGCAACCGTGTTTAATACATCCATCCCTTACGATAATTTCATCATCCGCCTATCAGGTCAACTCAATCCAGATAGCGCCCCTGCCAGTGGTTATGGCATCGTTTTTCGGTATGTAGATGAGAATAATTACAATGTTTTTGCAGTGGATGGTTTAGGCAGATATAGCATTTGGGTGCGTCAAAATGGCGAATGGATTGAATTACGCGCCACAGGTGAAAATTGGACACCCGATGAAGCCATTATGCCCATTGGACAACCTAATAACCTCGAAATTGAAGTTTTTGAAAATAATCTAGTCGGCTATGTAAATGGTATGCAAGTGGTGATGGTAACAGATGACAGCATCAGCGCAGGCGGAATTGGGATTTATGTCGCATCCACATCCGAAAGCCAAACCGATGTCACCGTCATGTCATATGGCGTGATGGAAGCCAGCAGTTCCATGACCGATTCGATGACAGGCGTAGAATCCATGACAGGTGGCAATTCCATGACGGACGAAGAAACTGCCACCCCAGAGGTATCATCCCAAACGGGCAGTGATGACAATTAAATACAGTGGCACAAGGCACGCCACCGACATAAACGCCAAAAATGCGAGGATAACCGTCACATTATCCCATACTTTGGGCATATCTTCTTCCATCTCACGCGCATACGCATTCGGACGTGGCGCAGGTGGTCGGTTCATACCCACATTCGGTTGTGGCGCGGGAATATTTTGAGGCGGATTTTGCCATTGCGCGTTAGCATTCCATTGGTCATTGCCTGCATATACATTGCTTGCACGCGGGTCTACAGGCACACCCTTATTCGATACCAGATTAGCAGGCGGGCGTGGTGCTTCGGGTGCCATGTTCATGCGTTGGGTTGGATTACCTAACGGTGGTTGCGGATAATTTTGCGCGGGTGGTTGCCCACCCGATTGGGGCGACATGGCATTCGATGGAATCGTAGATTGTGGGGGTGGCGGTGGCTCGACAATTTTTTGGCTTGGCGTGGTCATATCAGGCTTAAAATTGCCTGATTGGTTCAATTTTTTGGATGGAATCCCACCACCTGCATCCATCCGTTCTTTATAGGCAATTAAAATTTGACCCAGTTGGTCAGCAGTGCGATACCGATTATTTGGTTCTTTATCCATCACTTTTCGCACAATTTCGGCTAAGTCTTTTGGCACATTCGGATTGATTTCGCTGGCTAATGGCACAGGTGATTTGATATGCGCCAAAGCCAATTCTTGTTGATTTGTGCCTGTGAATGGCAAACGCCCTGTCAACATCTCAAAAATGACGATGCCAATCGAATACACATCCGATGCGGCGGATGGTTTTTCACCTTGTGCTTGCTCAGGTGCAAAATAATGAGGACTACCCCATACCACCGATTCACGTTGTTGCGGTTGGGTATCACTCCATGCTTGGGCAATGCCAAAATCGGTGATTTTGACGATTTCATTTTTGGTCAATAACACATTTTGCGGTTTCACATCGGCATGAACAATCCCTGCGCGATGTGCAAACCCCAATCCAGCACAAATTTCGATGCCAAATTTTAACACTTTATCCAATGGCAACGCGCCCCGCGCCCGTATCATATTTTTCAGGTCAGACCCATCTACCAATTCCATCACGATGTAATGTGTGGGACCTTGACTACCCACATCATGCACCGTCACAATATTGGGATGCGCGAGATTAGCAATGCTCCGCGCCTCATTCTGAAACCGTGCCACAAAGATAGGGTCTACAGTCAGACTAGGGCGCAAAATTTTGACCGCTACCGTCCGCCCTAATGATTGGTCTATTGCTTTGTAAATAACCGCCATCCCGCCTGAAGCCAATTGCGAGACCAGCCGATACCGATTATTGAGGAGAGTTTCAGATGACATAGGCTATTCCTATAGGATTGTTATCCAATTCACAGTTTAATTGTACAAGCCAATTACAGACTCGTCAAAGAATCAAATAAACGCCGATATTCTTGCTGGGCGCTCCTATCCGTCAGGCTGGCGATATAATCCGTCACCACCCGATGCACAGGCTGTTCTTTGAGCAATAATTGATATTCTTTTGGCAATTGGCGTGGCTCAGAGATATAACTATTAAAAATCTCCGTCAAAAAACGGTCTGCCCGTTTCGCCATCCGCACCACCGTGTGGTGATAATACATATTTTGATACAAAAAACCTTTGAGCGCCTTATTCAAGCCAATAAATGTCTGGCTATGTGATGCGATATTTTGGGGCTGATTTTGCACATCCATCGGTGTTTGAATGTGATATGCCTCTAAGTTGCGTTCTGTTTGAGAAATAACATCATCCACCTGCAATCCAATTTGCTCACGGATGAAGCGATGACGGGTGATTTCATCCATCTGACCGCCATGCCAACCGAGTCGCTCACATAATTGTCGCCACAAATCCAATTCTTGTAGTTGGTCTTGATGAATCAACCCCGATAACAAGCCATCATCAAGGTCGTGTGCGTTATATGCCAATTCATCCGCAATATTGGCAATTTGCGCCTCCAAACTACCGCGTGTATGGGCATTCAACCCCATCACCGCGCTAATATCATAATCTGTTTCGTGTTTGGCTATGCCTTCCAATGTCTCATAAGTCAAATTTAACCCCTTCCAACGCGGATAACGGCGCTCCAATTCGGTCACTACCCGATAACTTTGGTGATTGTGATTAAATCCACCATGTTCTTTCATTAGCGTATTCAAAACACCTTCACCTGCATGACCAAAAGGGGGATGCCCCAAATCATGTGCCAAGCAAATGACCTCTACCAAATCTTCATTCACACCCAACGCCCGCGCAATTGTCCGCCCAATTTGCGCCACTTCTAGGGTATGAGTGAGGCGTGTGCGATAATAATCACCTGCATCATTCACAAACACCTGTGTTTTATATTCCAAGCGCCGAAACGCCGCCGAATGCACCACGCGGTCTCTATCCCGTTGAAACGGTGT
>JALONZ010000160.1 GCA_025454675.1 Anaerolineae bacterium
AAAGTGGTTTGGGATGAATTTCCATATGCCCGCCAAACAGCATTTTATTCACAATATTATCAGGCTATGGCAACACAAAAACCCGCCATTTTTGTGGAATATTATGAACCCCTCGAAACATGGTTTGAAGTTCATGCTTACCCATCTCATACAGGGCTTTCTGTTTATTTCCGCGATACAACCCTCCGTAAAAATTTAGAAGTCGCACTCCAAAATGCGTTATTTGAATTAGATTTACGTGTTAAAGACCGCACAATTGCACTAGAAATTACCAATGATTTGCTTCAAAAAGAAATTAATGCCCGTAAGAAAGTTGAAGAAGAATTGCAAGTGGCGTTGGATGCAGAACGTCAGTTGGGGCAATTACGCACACAATTTGTCTCGATGGTATCGCATGAGTTCAAAACACCGCTTGCATCCATTCGCACATCCAGCGATTTACTCAAAAATTATGGTCGGCGTATGACGGATATTCAACGCTTGCGCCATATCGAAAAAATTCAGGGGCAAGTGGCACACCTGAACACCTTAATTGAAACAACTTTATTATTTAGCAAATCGCAACTAAAAGGTTTAGAACTGCATTTTGAATTAGCCGATTTCAAAGATTTTTTGGCGCGGGTGGTACAAGATATGCAGGCTGTCGCAGGCGAAAAACACTTTATTCGCTTGCAGTTGGATGGAGACTATTTTAATTATCATATTGACCGCCAGTTGACCTATATTATGCTCACCAACCTCATCACCAATGCCATTAAATATTCCCCGACTGGTGGTGATGTGTGGGTACGCGCAAAATGTATGGAAAATCTGATACAAATCGCCATCCAAGATGCCGGTATTGGCATTCCATCTGCGGATATACCATATTTATTTGATGATTTCTATCGTGCGACAAATGTCGGTGCAATTGGTGGCACGGGACTTGGCTTAAAATTGGTCAAGAATATTGTGGATTTATATCACGGTACAATAGAAGTGGATAGTATTTTACAAGTTGGGACGACTTTTATCGTCAAATTACCTGCATGTTTAGGTGATGTAGACCAACATTAAAAGGGAAACGATATGAATTACGATACAATTGTTTTGGGTGGCGGTATTATGGGAAGCGCCACCGCCTATTATTTGGCGAAATCTGGTGAACGGGTGCTTTTGTTGGAGCAATTTGAATTTGGTCATAACAGGGGCAGTTCACATGGGGATTCGCGCATTATTCGCTATTCCTATAATGAACCGCGTTATATTGAACTGGCGCGTGATGCCTACCGGCTTTGGGGTGATGTTGAAACGGAATCGGGGGAGCAATTGCTCATCAAAACTGGTGGCATTGATTTTGGCAAGTCGGATGAAACCACCTTACTCGAAACCCTGAATAGTGTGCGCCTTGCAGGAATTTCGCACGAATGGTTATCGGCGGATGAAGCGAATCGGCGTTTTCCACAATTTCAGTTTGATGATGATATGGCTGTGTTGTACCAAGCCGATTCTGGGATGTTGAAAGCCGATGTTTGTGTGCAAACGCATTTGCGCTTGGCGGGTAAATATGGCGCGACCCTGATTGAAAAAGTCCCTGTTACCAAGATTGATATTCATCCCCATAGTGTGACCGTTTATACGCCCAACATGATGTATACCGCAGGGCGGTTGGTCATCACGGCGGGGGCATGGGCAGGACGATTACTTGCTGAAACAGGTGTGACTGTGCCATTGCAACCATTACGCTGTCAGGTTGCCTATTTTAGCCCCAAAGATGCCTCTTTAACCCAATTTGATAGAAGTTTGATGCCTGTTTATATTTGGCATCGTGAACATGATATTAATTCTGCCATGTATGGTTTGCCCAGTTTGAATGGGTCGGGAGTGAAAGCCGCCTTTCATACCGGTCAAAAAGTGGCGCACCCTGACCAAATCAATTATATGCCAGATGACGCGGGTGTGGATGCGATTCGGAATACACTGCGTCCACATATGCCCCGCCTGATGGACGGTGACTTATTGGTGACTTATATTTGTTTATATACCATGACTCCCGATGAAGATTTTATTGTGGATACTCATCCCCAATACGCGCATGTGGCAATTGGGGCAGGATTTAGTGGACATGGGTTCAAATTTGGCACGCTCATCGGCAAAATGTTAAGTGATTTGGTGTTACACGGTTCAACACCGCACGATACATCGTTATTCAAAATTGCGCGGTTTATGTGATGCCACCACATACCCAAAATAGGGGATTTTGTAAGGGCGCAACATGTTGCGCCCTTACGGGTTATTTCATCTATCTTAAAACAGGCAATTCTCCCACAATCACGATGCGATATTCGCCTGTTGCATTCGGTGAACGGCTCAAAAATTGCAAATTGACTAAATCCATGCTTTCGGGTGTGATTTGTAAACCTGCGCTGAATCGGTCTCCAGCAATAAGTGTGCCATCCGACATATTGATAACCATATTCTGAATACTTTGCACCGTGTCACAACCACGCCCACCTGCATCATCACAAGTCACAGTAGACCCATCAGATAGATATTGTGCAATGTATGGGTCTATGCGCGTATCTTGTGCTTTGACCATATAAATGCTGAATGGACTGCCGAGTGCAATTGCGCCCATTTGCACATCTACCGGATTCATTTGCCCACTTTCGGTTAAGACCAACCCCTCTATGACCGCCAAATAACGCCCACGCCCCCCGCCGACACTGGCTATGGTGAAGGTTATTTGCCCCAAATTCCCCACTGAATTGAGTTCATATTGGGAGCTTTGGTTATCATCGGTGATGGATTGTATTGGCATATCCCAAAAGGTGAGTGTATCGCCGATGGTGGTGCTTCCGTCTGTAGTACACAGTTCAACTTCATCTTCTAGCCCCGCAAAAACACGAATTGCGGGATTGAATTGGTCAAATCCGTAAACCGTAATGCGATAGGTGACGGGTTGAGTTGGGTTGGGGAGTTGAATATTGAGCGCACTGGTGACAATATCCTCATTACACCGAAACTCAACGGCTTGGCGGGCTTGAGCGCGTTGCATATCCGGGCTATTGGCGCGGATGATGATAAGGGTGTATGTGCCTGTTGTTGCACCCCCTTCGCGCCCTGCACGGGTGGCAACAATTGAAAACTCGCCGTTAATCGGCACAGTAAAACCTAATTCGGCAGTGCTATTGGGTTCTGCATCAGGTAATTGCACCCCATTTTCATCCATATCACTGCGGACAATTACCTCACGGTTGCTCCCTGCAATGCCGATGAGTGGCGCAAGCCCATTTTCACCCCGCATTCGCACAATCAGTTCATCCCCTGCCGATGCTTGAAAGCGCCAAAAATCGAAATAAGTCGCATCTGTGATTGCCCCTTGAACAGGTGAATCATAAAAAATATCAAAAAAGGTCACTTCATCAGTTGGTTCTGCCTCTTGTCCAACGGTTGGGATGATGACCATCCCCAAGCATAATATGATTATCAATCGCCACATGGTTCATCCTCTGGGTGTAATTTTATCCATTTTAATCCTCATCATAACGCGGATGAGCCTATTTTGTCTATTTATCGGTGTCTTCTTCGCGCAAATCGGGGAATCCATCATCTATCATCCATTGACATATCACGGGTCCACCGTGCGAATCTAAAATCGGGTCGCCATAACTTTCGGGTAAGCCATTATAACCGCGCAAATACCCACGTTCACCATCAATTTGAGCGCGGGCGGCTTCGGATAAATCAGTATCGCCGACTGCAATCGCATGAATATGAATGGGCGAATTAGCATATAACTCACCTGTACGCCGTACCCATGCCGCAAATCCCGCAATGCGTAAGGCTTCTATCATATAGGGCATTTCACCTGTGAGGATGCTGAAATCGGCGGGATTCCGTACCGAAATATCCACCGCGCCACCGCCGTCATGCGTCCCAAAACTGGCGGCAACTACCCCCGCGTTGTAACTGCCCTGCACCAACGCCGTGCGAAAATTGACACTACCACCGAATTGATTGTAAATCCGTTGGGCATTATTCAACATGAACAGCGTGCGCCGATTGAGGGTGATGTAATCGAATTGCACACGTTCATAATCATCAGGTGGGCGCAAACAGCCTTCTGGCTCGGTTGTGCCATCGGGCAATTCCACAAACCAACGCGAGATGTTATCGTACCCATTTTGTGAGATGAGTTCACCGCGTGGTTCTAGCCAATATTCGTCATCTGCCCCTTCCGCCACCCAGCCGACTGTATCGTTATACATCACTTGCCACCACACATAGCCTTCATTGCATTGTGGCGCGGAAAAAGTGAGCGATACGGTTGTCCATTGGGGGATGGTAGTCAGGCGGGCTTGTGATGTGCTGGGGATGGGGCGTAGGTTGATGTTGCCATCCACGATGATTCGTGCGGATGGGCTATCGGCTAAACGCGGTTGTAGATACCCCTCAAAGGTACTAGGGCAGGGGTAATCTGGTGTGGTTTGGGCATGACTAACAGGTGTGATAAACATCAGCATATAGAGGATGAGCATGGCAAAAAAATAATGGCGCATTGGTAAAATCCCTTATTTGAAATCGGTGAATTTGCCCATGATTATAGCCGAATTGCATCTGTTTTTGCGTTATAATCAGGTAATCGTAGTCGAATAGGATGGATAAATTCGATGATTAAAGAAAAAATTATTGAAGTGGATTTAATTTTTGTGCGGGATGAATAACCCCGCGCCATCAACTGGAGTTTTTACGATGACTGAATTTATTTTAGCACTCGACCAAGGCACAACATCTTCCCGCGCCATTCGTTTTGACCGCTCAGGGCGGGTCATCATTGCCCAACAACGCGAATTTAAGCAAATTTATCCGCGCCCCAGTTGGGTCGAACACGACCCGAATGAAATTTGGGAATCGCAATTGGCGGTGGCAAAAGCCGCTTGTGATAATCCATCGCTCATCGCCGCTATTGGTATCACCAATCAGCGCGAGACAACGGTTGTATGGGATAGAAAAACGGGCGAGCCGATTTATAACGCGATTGTGTGGCAAGATAGGCGCACATCCGAATTTTGCGACCAACTCAAAGCCGAAGGATTCGATAAGACCATCCTCGAAAAAACGGGTTTGGTCACCGATGCCTATTTTTCTGGGACGAAACTCAAATGGATTTTGGATAATGTGGAAGGCGCACGCGCCAAAGCCGAAGCGGGTCAATTGGCATTTGGCACGATAGACACCTTTTTGGTGTGGAAACTCACAGGCGGGCGTTTGCATATCACCGATGTGAGCAATGCCAGCCGTACTATGCTGTATGATATTCATAAAAAATGGTGGTCGAATACCATTTTGACCCGCTTTAATATTCCACAAAGCATTTTGCCCCAAGTCGTGCCGAGCAGTATGGTGTATGGCGAGACAGAACCCAATTTATTCGGCAAACCGATTCCGATTGCTGGCATCGCGGGCGACCAACAAGCCGCTACCTTTGGGCAAGCCTGTTTTAGTGCGGGCTTGGCAAAAAATACGTATGGGACGGGCTGTTTTATGTTGATGAACACAGGCGAACATGCTGTTCCATCACAACATAATTTATTGACGACTGTCGGGTGGAAAATTGGTGATTCTGGCGCGACACAATACGCCCTAGAAGGCAGTGTATTTATTGCGGGGGCGGTGGTTCAATGGTTGCGCGACGAGTTGGGGATTATTAGCCATGCGCGGGATACCGAAGGCTTGGCATTGAGCATCCCTGATACAGGTGG
>JALONZ010000161.1 GCA_025454675.1 Anaerolineae bacterium
AAATATTATATCACACCGCGTCTAAATCACAAGGGTTATGATAGAATAAAAACGTGATAAATTGTGAAAAAAGGATAAAACCAGTGGCTGAAAAAGAAACACCAACACAAGTCGAAGAAGCACCTTATATTGCACCCCTAAAAGAAAATCCCCAAGCCCAACCCGAAACATTCCGCATGTCGGGGGATATGATAACCATTGCGCTCATTGCCCTCGTCTTTTTGGCGGCGGGGATTTTTATGGGGCTGGTCATCGCGGGATTTGGGACGAATACCCAACAAATTCGCACGATTGTTGAAGAAACGGTCGCCAGCGCACTCGATACTCGCCTTAGCGCCCTCGAAGCCGTGATTGCATCCAGCGGTGGCAGTGGCTTATCATCAGCAAAATTTCCGCGCCGATGATGACCCCTATTTGGGTGTGGCAGATGCGCCGATTGTGATAGTGGAATTTAGTGATTTTTATTGTGGCTTTTGCGGACGGCATTATCAACAAACGCTCACCCCTCTGCTGGAAACCTATGATGGGTATATCAAATATGTGTATCGGGATTTTCCGACCGTTGGTGGGGATGCGGCGCAATTGGCAGGTATGGCGGCGGAATGTGCGGATGACCAAGGGAAATTTTGGGAATATCACAATGTATTATTCGATAAACAAGAAGATTTACGCACCGCCACCACCGATGCCGATTCGCTCCGCAATTATTTGGTGAATGTCGCGGTCGGTTTGGAATTGGATGTGAATTCATTCAGCAGTTGCTATGATAGCCAAACCCACCTGAATGATGTCATCACCGATTCAACCGATGCCCAAGCGATTGGCGCACGCGGAACACCCGCATTCTTGATAAATGGACAATTTGTCAGTGGCGCACAATCGTATGAATATTTTGCCAATATCATTGATGCCAAATTACGTGAATTGGGGATTGAACCACCACAACGCGGGTAGATAAATTGCAATTGGTTTGTTGTAGTATCATGTTGGGCATAATATATCAGATATGGTATATTATGCCCAATGAATGTATTCATGAGTCATCATCACACAGAAGGAAATCATATATGGATATTGCGCTCATCGGATTTGGGACGGTTGGACGGGGATTTGCCCAATTATTGCATGATAAAGCAGATGATTTACGCACACGTTACGGGTTATCTCCGCGCCTTGTTGCGGTCATCACCAATTCACGCGGGGCATTATATGACCCCAACGGCTTGAACATCCCCGATTTACTGGCATCCATGCGCGATTATGATACCCTGGCGCATTATCCCAAAACAGATACGCTAGAATATGGCTGGACAGCACACAAGATTGCATCACAAAGCACGGCACAAGTGATTGTCGAAGCCTCTCCATCCAACCTTACCACAGGGCAACCCGCGTTGGACATGTGTTTTTCCGCATTGGATACAAAAAAGCACCTCATCCTCGCTAATAAGGGACCCGTTGCAGTGGCATATGCGGAATTGATGAATAAAGCGAATGCCAATGGGTGTTATGTGCGCTTTGAAAGCACCGTCATGGCAGGTACGCCGTCCATCCGCTTGGCGATGAATGCGTTGCGTGGGAGCAAAATCAGCGCCCTAAAAGGTATTTTGAATGGCACGACCAATTATATCCTCACGCAGATGGAGGCGGGCGCATCTTATGCCGATGTATTGGCAGAAGCCCAACGCTTGGGTTATGCCGAAACAAACCCCGATGGCGATGTCTTGGGATGGGATGCGGCGGGAAAATTATCTATATTGGCGGCGGCATTGTTTGATATGAAACTCAAGCTGAATGAGATGTCGGTTAAGGGTATCACCGAAATCACGCCACAAATGATTGCCGATGCACAAGCGGCTGGTGAACGCTGGAAATTGATTGCCGAAATTAGCCCAGAGGGGGTAAAAGTTGCCCCACAACGCCTGCCCGTTTCGCATCCATTGGCAAATATTGCTGGCACAACCAACGCGATTACCTTCACTACCGATGTCTTGGGGGATGTCACTCTGATTGGCGCGGGGGCGGGTGGTGTGCAAACCGGATATGGCATGTTGGCAGATTTAATCGAAATTCATGAAAAAATAACCAAATTTTGATAAGTTGGTTGGCTATATAGTCAATTTATCATATAATAATCATTACACCATAACGTTTCTGTTATACCCTAGTTGATGAGTGAGAGCATAAGCGATGTCGAAAGCCAAACTCCTTGTTGTTGAAGATGAGCATAATCTCTTGTTGGGGATTCGAGATATTCTTGAATTAGATGATTATAGTGTTGTAACCGCATCCAATGGACAACAAGCCCTTGATGTCCTCAGAAGTCAGAGAGGAGCATTACCCGACCTTATCCTCTCCGATATTATGATGCCTTATATGGATGGACTTCAATTTTTGGAAGCCGTCCGCAAAAATGAGGCGTGGGTCAAAATTCCATTCATTTTCCTGACTGCAAAAGGCGCAAAAGGGGATATTCAACAGGGAAAGTTGCTGGGGGTGGATGATTATTTAGTCAAGCCATTTGATGCAGATGATTTATTAGTCGCCGTAGAATCGCGGTTATCGCGTCATCAAGCCATTAAGCAGGCAACAGAAGGCGAAATCCACGATATTAAACGCAATATCCTCACCATTTTGAATCATGAATTTCGCACACCGCTAACATTGGTGGTGGCATATGCCGATATGCTCAAAGATAACAATGTTGACCAGATGAGTGATGAAGAATTACTCCTATTCTTGCGCGAAATCAATATGGGTGCAGACCGTTTGCGCCATTTGGTGGAGAATTTTATTTTGCTGGTCGAACTGGAAACAGATGATGCGGCGAAGAATTATGAATGGCGCAGTCACCCCATCACCAATTTTAGCACGATTTTAGAAACGATATGCGATAGGTATCGGAATCATGCACGGTATACCAATCCGATTGAATTGGTCATGCCCACCCAATTACCAACGGTGTTTGGCGACCGCGAATATATTATGACCATGCTGAATGAATTGTTGGATAACGCCTTCAAATTTTCACCGAATGGCGACCCCATCACCATAGAAGCTCGCATTGTTGAAGGGGGGTTACAATTGCGGATTATTGACCGTGGACGGGGCATTCCACCAAAAGAGGTGGAGAATATTTTTAAGTCATTTTATCAGGTCAATCGAGAACAATTTGAAGACCAGGGCGCGGGTAGTGGGTTAGCCATTGTGAATGGGCTGGCACGTTTACACCATGCCCAATTGCATGTAGAAAGTGAAGAAGGGAAGGGGTCGTGTTTTACCATCACATTCCCGCCACATCCTGCCCCCATAACTGCATAAAGATGATATAATTGACTAGCTGTGTCGCTTAAACAGAAAGGATAAACCTGTTATGGCATCATTTTTAGAAAAAGTGAGAACTCTCATCAGCGCCAATTTGCATTCGATTGTAGATAGCGCCCTCGAAGCCAATTCCGTTAAGGTGATGGATGAGTATATCCGTCAAGCGGAGAAGAATCTGGAAGCCTTAGAAGATTCTGCCGCCACCATTGGCGGTAATGTTAGGACGATGAAACGTAAATATGAAGAACTTGCCGCCGCCGCCGAAAAATTAGACCGTGATATTGATGCGCTTTTGCTCAAAGGTAAAGACGACCTTGCTGGTGCCGCGCAATCTGAATTGAATATGAAGCAACAACTGGCACAAGAGTATTATGAACAATGGCAAGAGCAAGAAAAACAATATCAGATGCTCCTCACCATGCGTCGCCAATTAGAAGGCAAAATGAACGCCATCAAGCAAGAACGCGAACAACTCCGCGCCCTGCTTGAATTGGCAGAAGCCAAAAAAGTGGCGACCAAGACCATCAAAGGTTTGGATGGGTTGGCGAACATGGGTGATGAACAAATTAATGGGTTGGCGCAAAAAATTCGCAACAACTTAGACCGCGAAGATGCCCGCCTTGAAATGGCGACACAAAATCTTGCCGACCAAATTGAAGAAGCGGTTGGCAGTAGCGAAATTGATATGCAACTGGAAGAACGCCGTAAACGCTTGCTCGGTAAATCTGAGGGTGGCGAAAGTTAAGCAAATTTACAGAGGGCAGAAATGCCCTCTTTTTGTTTATAACACTTCCCAATTGGTTTTATCCGCATAAAAAATGTAAACAGGTGTACCAATGGTGGGAAGCGGCTTATCTTTGAGGTGTTGCCCCGTATACATTCGTTTACCACTGATAATCTCTGCTGTATCTGGGGTACGTAATGCCACTTCTAGTTGAATATAATACCCCGTTTCTAACTCATTATCATGCCATCCATTTACATGAATGATTTTTCCATTAACCAGTTTGCCCGCTAATTTGAGTTGTTTATATCTTGCATACCATTTTATGAGCAAGAAGAATCCCAATATGACAAGCACAAGCCAAATACCATTGAAGATGATAATAAAGCTATCCACCTCTGCCTGATTATCCGTATTCAGGCGAGATACAGTTGGGTCTTCTGTCGCATAGGTAATTTCGATGGGACTTTGATTGGGGTATTGATTAAATACTGCTTCATTGACTGATTTTCGACCTGTATATGTTGTATCCCCTACATAAAATGAATAGGTGATCCAGTAAGTATTGCCGTCATCGTCTGAATCAATCTCACGGTCAGTTACCCACCCCTGAGCAATTACTGAACTTTGGGTGAGCAAAAGCTGTTCGCGTAGCATATTGAATGAAATACTGAATAGGAATATCGAAATGAGCAAAAAGGGGATGAGAAATATGATGCTACATCTAAATTCATCGCCCTTCATGACACTTTGAGGATAAGGTTTTTTACCATTCAAATACGGTTGATTTTCGGGGTAGATGATATACATTGATGGGTCAATCATAGATTTACTCCGTCATATTTTATTCACTATCATCACTTATAACATACCAATCTTTTCATTTTGATTGACCCAATGTTAAGATTTAACAGAATCCCCCAATTTGTAGGGGGATTCTGTGCATTAGATTTTTAGCTTCGCACAAATTTCAAGGTGGTGGAAGTGAATCACTTAGAGATACCCTTTATAACACATCCCAATTTTTTTTATCCACATAGAAGATGTAAATTGGGGTTTTTTCTGGGGGCAAATTTGCTTTTCTGAGGTGATTAGCGATAAAGTTATAATGTTCGGTGCGAATTTCGGCGGTATCGGGTGCGCGAAATGAGAATTTCATCGTCAGGATAAAATCATTGTCACCATCTATTTTGCCTGTTGCGCTGATAAGTTGCCCTCTGACCAATTGCCCATTTTTCTTCAGGTAGCCTTGTTTTCGATAAGCGCGAGATACCCAAATTACACCGATGATAAGGATAAGTGTCCAAAACAGCGTAAAAGCGCCCAAAAACAGATTTAATGGCAATGAATTATGCTCGCTAGGGCGCGACACAGACGGGTCGTTGATGACATATGTGATTTCAATGCGACTTTCTTCGGGATATTTATCGTATAGTTCTTGGCTGATGTCTACCTGATTTTCATACATCACATCATCCACATAAAAAAAGTAACTTAACCGATAGATGATGTCATCAAAATCATCTATCTCGCGCCCAATAACAGTGCCTTGTGTGGTCGCAGAATTTTGTATCAGCATCATCTCATCTACCAAGACTTTCGTCATGAATATCACCAGACCGATGGTGATGATGATAAACGGAATTAAAGCTGATGTGATAATTTGCAAGTCGCGCCGATTGGCAATACTGGGGGGATAGGGTTTTTCGCCTTTTAGATATGCCAAATTTTCGTCTCGTAGTATAAATGCAGATGAATCAAACAAGGTTATGCCTCCAAATGTGATAAACACTTCTTCTTGTTATAACACAAAATGGGCATAATCTTGTTAAAATTCGCTGATTTGGCTATCTGATGATTGGCAACATGATATGTGATGCCCGCACCGCGTCCCGCCAGATTTGCCATTCGGGTGTGGCAGTCGC
>JALONZ010000162.1 GCA_025454675.1 Anaerolineae bacterium
ATGACCACCATTACCGGACGTGAGCCACGTTTAGCCAGTGGATATATCAAAAAAGGGGAGCGCCGTCTCTCGCTCAAACGTTTTGCGACCATGTTGAATATGCTCCCCCCCGAAGCCGTATCCTTAGATGCGCTGTCGGTGGCGGTGAATAGCGACGAATTTTTTGTGCGGTTTAATGCCGCCAAAATGTTGTCACGGCGGGGCGACCGCGATTCGCGCCTCATCATTGAAGATACGCTCAAAAAAGGGGAAGCCCCCTCGCGTGCCAGCGTTGCCCGCCATTTATACGGATTTTCGTGGTTTGCCGCCGAGCCACTCATCCGCACTGCGCTGAAAGATACCGATTATCGGGTACGCGAATCTGCCATTTATGCCTTATGCGATTTGCGCGAATATAATGCTTATCAATTGATGATAGAAGTGCTAAAAAATGAGGATGATAGCGTGCGCGAAGCGGCGGCATGGGGTTTGCGTGATTGCCAAGATTCGGCGGCTGTGCCTGTATTAGAAGTGGTATTGCAAGCCAAAGACCCCGATGTGCGGATTAAAGCCCTCGAAGCACTCGGCGCGAATGACACCCCCGAAGCCATGCCCGTTGTGCGTAATGCCATGAATGACCCTGAACCTGATGTCAAATATGCCGCTGTGTTGAGCCTATTGGAACTTTCTGGTGAATCATGGTTACAAGAATTATCAGGCATCATCGGGCGGACGCATGGCGTGACGTTGCAACAGGTGTTAAAAGGCTTTTTCCATGCGACCAATTACCTCAAAATTGATGTGGGCAAGAGTAAATCGGCAGATATGATGATTGATGCCCTCGAAACCGCGTTGTTGGATGACATGCCTGCGGTGCGCTTGGCATGTATTTGGCCCCTCGCGTGGATGCGTCATCAACGCACGCCGATTGTATTGCGTAAGACATGGAATATCGAAACGGATAGCGCCGTGAAAGCCGAAATTGTGCGTATTTCCAATAGTTTGATGGTTGCTGATACAGGTGCGAGCAAAGAAGAACAACAATTTGCCGAAGATATTCTCAATCAAGCCATTAAAAGCACCGACCCCATCGTCAAAGCGGCGGCGGATTTAGTCGTGTTGGATAAACAAGAAGCGGCGGCGATAGCGAAAAAATGAGCCGCTTGTTCAATTCTAATCGCAAACGCATGATTGGGGCGGTGGTTAGTATCACCGCCCTTATGCTGATAACCCTCATCGTATGGTTGCAATTTCGCATCGTACCTGATGCGGAAGGCTTTTTGCCCGCCACCGCCACATCACACCCAACGGCGGGTGAAATTATGGTACTATCACCCAGTGCGGGTGATACCCTATACGCCGAATTGATTTATATCGCGGGTGATATTCAAACTGCGCCACAAACCCTACGCGCACAAATCCGTGATATAGACGAAAGTATCCTCATCACTGCGCCCATCATGACGCAATTTGGTGCATGGGCAATCGAAATCCCGCGCCCTGCTTATATCGGTGAGGCGACCATCGAAATCCTATCCGCCATAGACCCTTCTGTGATTCATGAGCGCATCCCAGTGTTTTTGGGTGATGGCACAACCCGCCCAAGCGGGACATTTGGCAGTCTGATAACCCCAACAGATGGCGACCAGATTGGTGGGGATACCATTTTGGTCAGTGGACGGGCTTCGGGGGTGATGGGCAATAAAATTCAATTGGTATTGCAAAGTGGCGATGGCACAACCGCCATTCATGAAGTCATCCTCAATCACCCGTACCGAATGGATGATATATTTTGGCAAACTGATTTACCGCTTGCGGGATTGAGTGGTTCAGTGACACTCACCGCTTATTTTACCTCTCCCGATGCACCCGACCCCATTTTTAGCCGCGTGACATTGGTCATCACACAAGTAGCAGGGTAGGGCATGACGAAACATCGGTTTATCGCCATTGCGGGCAATATTGGCGCGGGTAAATCCACCCTCACCAAAATGCTTTCCGCACATTATAAGTGGCAACCTTTTTACGAAGCCAACGCGGATAATCCTTATCTCCCGGATTTTTATCAGGATATGGAGCGTTGGAGTTTTCATTCGCAGGTGTTTTTTTTGAGCAAACGACTTGAACATCACCGCCAATTGGTGGATTTTAGTGGGCATGTCGTCCAAGACCGCACCGTATATGAAGATGCAGAAATATTCGCGCAAAATTTGTATTTGCAGGGCAAGATGCCAGAACGCGATTATCGCACTTATCGGCGCTTATATGAATCCATCAGCGCATTTTTGCCCCCGCCTGATGTGATTGTGTATTTGCAAGCCAGTGTAGATACGCTGATGGCGCTCATCAAAGGGCGTGGACGGGATTATGAAAAAAATATCGCCCGTGAGTATATAGACGGGTTAAATCTGTTATATGAGGCATGGATTGACCGTTGGACAAGTTGCCCTGTGTTGCGTGTGAAGATGGATATTATGGATTTTGTGAATCGCCCCAGAGATTTTCGGACGATTGTGACGGATATTGATACGATTTTGGGGTAAGAATCGCTAAGTCTAGCCTCTACAATTATAATTTGCTTCGTCAAATGTGTTTTAAGGACAACTCAATGAAAAAATTTTTGTGGATTTTGTTTTTTGTTAATCTGATTGTTGTGATACCGACGCTTGTATTTGCCCAAAATAATGATGACCTCGATGATACGGTGATTGGTGCAGAGGGCATCGGCGACCCGTATTATCCGAGTATGGGTAATGGTGGGTATGATGTTCAATCGTATGATATCACGCTTGATGTGGATATGGAAAATCAACAACTGAGTGGGACGGTTATCATTAGCGCCGTGACGACTCAAGCATTAGGTCAATTCAATTTTGATTTTGCACAATTAACCATCTCGACTTTGTTGGTCAATGATGAACCCGCCGAATATCAACAACAGGATAATGAACTCATCATCACACCCAGCGAAATTTTGCCAGAAAATAGCCCATTCACGGTGACGGTTTCATATAGCAGTGATACCAATAGTGAACGTTTGGGCAGTTGGACATTTTATGGCGAAGGCGTATTGGTTGCAGGTGAGCCGACTGGTGCATCGGGGTGGTATCCTGTTAATGAACACCCGTCAGATAAAGCCGTTTATCGCTATTGCATCACTGTAGATGAAAAATATGTGGTTGGGGCGAATGGCACACAAGAGAGTGCTATCAGCGATGATGGTCGCACGACTTATTGTTCGTCATCGGATGACCCAATGAGCAGTTATTTAACCACTGTTGCCATTGGTGATTTTGAAATTGTCACCGATGAGACCACCAACGGCATCCCGATTCGCAATTATTTTGGGGCTGGTGTGGATGAGGTGGCGCTCCAAGATTTTGTATTGCAAGCCGATATGATTGATTTTTTCGAGACAGTTTTTGGACCCTATCCGTTTGATGTGTATGGGTCGGTTGTGCATAATGTTGAACTTGGTTTTGCGCTCGAAACCCAAACCTTATCGGTATTTGGCAAGGCATTCACCAATGAGAGTGTTATCGCCCATGAATTGGCGCATCAATGGTTTGGCAATGCGGTGAGTCCTGCGGAGTGGCAATATATTTGGCTGAATGAAGGGTTTGCCACCTATGCCGAGTCGTTATGGCTAGAGCATACACAAGGTGAAGAGGCGCTCAATCTGAATATTAAAGAAATGTATGCGAATATGGCGTATGTGAATCAGACCTTTGAAGTCACCCGTGTCGAATTGGTTGGTTTGTTGTTACAGATACCGCTATCAGGAAAAATATTATCACAATCAGAAGCACAAGATGTCCTTACCACCCTCATGAGTGGCATATTAACCCCCGAACAACTTGAAACCTTGATGACTCAGGTCGGTGATGAAATTAGCGATGCCGATTTGATTCGCCTGATTGGGACAGCCACATTCACGGGTGGGGAAGTGACACTACGCGGTGTGTATGACTCTTTTGTGATGCTGGACTTGCAGAATGTTGCGGATGAATGGGGCTTAAATCCCGATGTTTTGGTGGGAAATCCGGGTGGGGGGAGTCTCTTTTCGGGGCAGGTGTATCAACGTGGCGCACTAACCCTTCATGCCCTGCGCCTAGAAATTGGCGATGAAGCCTTTTTTGAAACACTGCGTACCTATACCGCCCGTTATGATAATCTCAACGCTACGACAGATGATTTTATCAATCTTGCCGAAGAAATCAGTGGTATGCAATTGGATGACCTGTTTGATGGCTGGTTATATCAATTCGAGATACCCGATATGCCACAACTAGACTTGTATGCGGCAGATTTTCAGCCTTAATAGATAATGAATTGTGATATAATCGTTTTTTTAGAAAGGAAAGCGCAATTTTGCGCGAGGAAAGCATGGTGCTTGAAGCAGTCCCCAAACCCGTAATACAACCAGATGCCACAGGCAAAATTATCAATGATTTTGCTTTTATGGTCGCCACAAAAAATGGTTCTGGTAGCCAAACCTCAAATAATGTTTTAGTAAAATCCCTTTTTAATATGGGCATTCCTGTTAATGGTAAAAATCTTTTTCCATCAAATATTAAAGGGCTACCCACATGGTATACGATTCGTGCCAGTAAAGATGGTTATACAGGCAGACGCGCCACCACCGAAATTGCGGTGACATATAATCAAGACACGGCGGCAGAAGATATTGCCAATTTGCCTGCGGGCGGTGTTTGCATCATCCCTGCCGATTGGAAATGGGGACATACCCGCGAAGATATTGTGTGGTATGAAGTGCCTGTTAAAGATATTATGAAAAAGATTGAAGTCAGTAGCGACCTATCGAAGCGGGTCGAAAATATGACTTATGTCGGTGTCATCGCATTTATGTTTCATATTCCACTCGATGAAATTTGGAAAGCACTCCTCGAAAATTTTAATGGCAAAGAAAAACCCGCCAAACTCAATTTTGAAGCCGTCAAGCTGGCTTATGAATATGCCCAACAAAATTTAGTTAAAAAAGACCCGTTCTGGTTTGAATATGACCATCAAACATCGGGTAAAATCCTCATCACAGGCAACGAAGCAGGGGCGCTTGGGTCAATTTTTGGCGGGGTGAATGTGGTCGCATGGTATCCGATTACGCCATCCACCAGCCTTGTAGATGCAGTTTTGGATTATCAACACCTTCGCAAAGACCCCGAAACAGGCAAAATGACGATGGTGGTTGTGCAAGCCGAAGATGAATTATCGGCGGCAGGCATGATTATCGGCGCGGGTTTTTCTGGCGCACGGTCAATGACCGCCACCAGTGGACCTGGGATTAGCCTGATGGCAGAATTTTCGGGGTTGGCTTATTATGCCGAAATCCCGTGCGTGATTTGGGATATTACCCGTATGGGTCCCAGCACAGGCTTGCCCACCCGTACCAGTCAGGGTGATTTGCTGTTTACCCATGTGTTGGGTCATGGTGATACGCGCCAAATTTGTTTGTTACCCGCCAACCCAGAAGAAGCCTTTGAATTTGGCTGGCGCTCATTTGATATTGCTGATATGGCGCAAATGCCTGTTTTCATCCTCAGCGACCTCGATTTGGGCATGAATAACTGGATGGCTGAACCGTTCCAATATCCTGATGAACCCATTCATCGGGGTAAAGTATTAAATGCCGAACAGCTTGAAGCCTTCATCAAAGAACATGGCAAATGGGGGCGTTATATGGATGTGGATGGTGATGGCATCACCTATCGCACTTTGCCCGGCACCGACCACGCCCAATCTGCTTATTTCGCGCGTGGCACGGGTCATAATGACTTGGCGGCGTATAGTGAACGCAGTGACGACTGGCTGAAAAATATGCACCGCTTGCACAAAAAATTGCAAACAGTCATCGGATTTTTGCCAAAACCCATTGTAGATGTTGACCCCGCCAAAAAAGTGGGCATTATCTCGTTTGGGACAAATGACCCTGCCATTCAAGAAGCGCGTGATATGTTGGCTAAACAGGGTGTCCAGACCAATTATTTGCGTGTACGGTCAGTCCCACTGTCTAAAGATGTGACCGATTTCATCAATTCGCATGAGCGCATTTATATCCCAGAAAATAATTTTGACGGTCAATTGTATCAGGTGATTTGCTTAGACCATCCGCAAGACCTGACACATATCAAATCATTGCCGTTGGGTGATGGTTTGCCGATGACCGCGCATTGGTTGTTTAATAAGATTATGGCAGTGGAGAATAAGTAATCATGGGCAAGAGTAAAGTCAATTCATTAGGTTTATCGCGTGAAGAATATAAGGGCAGACCAAGCACCCTTTGCCCTGGTTGTGGTCATGATTCTATCTCGAATCAAATCATTAGTACCGCCTTTGATATGGGGATTGACCAACATCGCATCCTCAAGATGAGTGGCATCGGCTGTTCCAGCAAAACCCCCGCCTATTTCTTGGGGCGGTCGCATGGGTTTAATGCCCTACATGGGCGGATGCCATCGGTTGTGACGGGCGCATTAATGGGCAATCCGTCTATGAAATGTGTGGCTGTCAGTGGGGATGGGGATACAGGGAGCATTGGCATGGGGCAATTCAAACATGCCATTCGTCGTAACATCCCATTTGTGTATATTATCGAAAATAATGGCGTGTATGGACTCACTAAAGGGCAATTTTCCGCCACTGCGGATGAGGGTCAAGAACTGAAATATTATGGGCGCAACGATTTGCCCGCCATTGACCTTGCACTTGAAGCCATTATCGCAGGTGCGACCTTTGTGGCACGTAGTTTCTCTGGTGATTCCAAACAAGTCCAATCCTTGTTACAAGCCGCCTTGCGTCATCAGGGGATTGCCGTGATTGACATCATCAGCCCATGCGTGACCTTCAATAATGACCCCAAATCGAACAAAAGTTACGAATATGGCAAAGAAAATCAAATCTCTTTGCATGAAATTCAAGTTGTCTCACCGGGTTATGTGGAAGGCAAAGAAGAAATTACATTGGAAGAATCTGCCGCATATGATGCAGGTGAAATCATCAATGTGGATATGCACGATGGCACAACCATCCGCCTGAAAAAATTAGACCGCGAACATGACCCGCGCAATCGTTCAATGGCGATTAATGTGTTGGAACAATCACAACGTGAACAACTTTTCATCACGGGTCTGATTTATTATGAAGAACCACGCCCAACATTAGCACAACTTGAAGATGTGTATGAAGGCGCATTGGGGACACTGGAAGAAAATCGTGTTCGCCCCAGCCAACAAGCCTTAGCCGATGTGATGGCGAAATTCAAATAAACCATATTGAAGGGCATGGTACCTCATGCCCTTTTTTAATCCGCCATCACTTTGGATGAATGAACCAATGGTTGCAGGGTTTCTTGGATGACCACACGCAAATTCTCTTGGGTATCTGTTTTGGTGTGTGGGGTGGTGGGTTGTAATGTATTTGTGCCGATGCGCTTCATCATCCGATGATAGATATTTTTGATGAGTTGTTCTTTGTTGGCAGTATTTACATCATCCTCGCCAACAAATTGAGATGTTGTATCTACAATGCGCGTTAACCATTCCTCCAAAATCGCTACCATGCTCACATCAAATGTCCATACCCCGCGAAATTGGCGGACATGGTCGGGGGCATCTATATGAGTTAATTCCTCTGTGGCGAGTGCGCTGGCGAATGGTGTGCCAAAAGAGACCAAAAACCATTCTTTTGCCAATTGAAAATGGGGTTCAAGTGGGATATAGGTGATATTTTCAATTTGTGGCAACTCAACATCGGGAATGCCGAACACAAAAACCGATTCTGCTGTTTTTGCCAGTCGTTCATAGCGTTTGATTTGGGGCAAAAATTTGCTGTAGCGTTGAAAACTGGAAAAGATGCGCGTTTTGGCATTATCTACCAATGACGCATTTTCGATTTCATAGCTAATTGTGTTCATCGTTTTACGGTCTTGGAGCAATTGTGTTTTGGCATTACTCAGCCGTTCCACCAAATGGTAAACCGAGAAACTTGAATCTAAACTAACAGGCATGGTTTATCCCCTCATAGAGTTATAGTTTTCTTTATATTCACAATTCTAATTGTTTATAATGAGTTCAAGATAATCCTACTATGATGTTTAGGTTAGTGAAAATTGCACAAATGGCATCGTGATGAATTGGCAATAACACTTTTATCAGATACCGATTATCATGTAACTAAATTTGATGTTATCAATTTGTTTGGAGGAAACATTGGCTGACCAAATTAATCTTGATAGTCCAGAATTTGCAGTACCAGAGGCAAATCGGATTGCGGTGAACAATTACCCAAGCCAGATGATGCCCATCCCTGCCTCGCGGATGTTTGAAATTAAAAAGGCACTTAGCACCTATAAACAAAATTTTGGTGCAGATGCCCCCGCTTATGATGCTTCGCAAGGCGATGGTGGGGCAAGCCTACCGGGTGTGCCGATTCATTTATTGGAACGTGCCTTTCAATTGCAAGTCGAGCATGGCACAGCATATGATATGCCCTATGGCACAGATTTATTTCGTAAAGTGACCGCCGAACATTATTGGCAACTCGATTCGTCATCAGGCTGGGGACCGAATAATATTATTTTTGTGCAGGGTGGGCGCGATGGGCTGAATAAAGCCTATGCCGCCATGATTGCGCTGGGTTATGGCAATGTCGGTGATGTTTTGGTCGTGAGTCGTGTCCCGTGGGTGAGTTATAACTGGGGTCCCTATGGCTTGGGCTTGAATGTGGTTTATGCACCCGGAAGACCTGAATCGGGCTGGAGTTATACTACTGAAGGTATCAAAGCCACAGCCGATTATGTCAAAGCGCAAGGACGGAATATCGCGGGGATTGTTATTACCTCGCCCGATAACCCCACTGGGCGCACCATTTCAGTGGATGAACAAGTGGCACTCGCCAAAGCCGCATTAGCGAATGGTATTGCTTTTGTGTTATTCGACTGGATTTATCACTGGGTGACGGATGGCGGTCATAACGATATTAATGCCGTCCTGCAAGCCTTTACGCCAGAAGAACGCAAACGCCTCATCTTTTTGGATGGCATCACCAAAAGTTTGGGTGGGTCAAATGTCCGTAGCGCCCATCTGGTGGCAGATGAAGCGGTTGTGAAATATGTCAATACGGTTGCATCACATGGCATTGTGCCTAGTTTTTATGCCCAAGCGGTTGCGATTGCCGCCTATGAAATGGGATTTGAAAAAGCCGCCGCACCTATCATTGAGCCGTGCCGATTGAGCCGTCAGGTGATGCGCGAAGCCCTGAAAAAATCGGACACGCCGTATATCATGGGTGATGGGTATTATGCCTTTATTGATTGTACCCGTTATATCGAAGCGGGTGGCTTTGGTGATTCAGGTGGCTTAGGGACATATCTCGGCGAAAAATTCGGGATTACAATTGTCCCTGGTGTGCATTTTTCCAAAGCAGGTGCCAATTGGGTGCGCTTCTCGTATGCACTCCCCGAAGAACGTACCAAAAAGGCGATTGCCCGTTTCTATGAGGGGTTAAGTAGCCTGATTAAGTGATTTTATACATGGTGGACGACATACGCGCGGGGCGCTAGTCGTCCATTACACCTTGATTGTAGGGGCTTGCCATGGCAAGCCCCTACGGAAAATACGCGGGATAACCAATCTAAGTATTTATCACCCGCTCACATCCCAAACGTGTGCTTTTCCATCCCAACCCCATGTGAGTAAGCGTGTTTCATCTCCGTTCAAGATTGCCCCACTGACCAAATTGGCATGTTCAAACCGATGTAATAATTCTCCGCTTTCCACATCCCAAACGTAGGCATAATCATAAGACCATGTGATGAGGCGTGTTCCATTCACATTCAGCCTTGCCCCTGTGACCCAATCGGTATGTCCGGTCAGGGTGGCCAGCG
>JALONZ010000163.1 GCA_025454675.1 Anaerolineae bacterium
ATTATTTCAGATCTTACCCTCAAATTTGGTTTTGAACGCACAGTCATCGAGATTATTTACCCATTTCTGGAAAAAATAGGAGTGTTGTGGCAAACGGGTAACATATCTCCTGCGCAGGAACATTTCATTACACATTTGATCCGTCAAAAGATCATTGTGGCTATTGATGCTTTGCCCCTGCCCCCCAAGACAGCCAGGCGTGTGATCCTCTATCTACCGGAAAGCGAATTGCATGAATTAGTCGCAAAAGGCGCATTCATCATAGATACTCGCTCATCGAATGCGTTTGCCAATCATCATGTGCATGGCACAATCAACATCCCTTATGATTCTAGCCAATTCAATACTTGGGTGGGATGGTTTGTAGACTATAGCAAACCAACTTACCTGATTATTGAAGAATCCCATTTAGCCAATGCGTTAAAGTCATTGCGTGCGATTGGTGTGGATGATGTGGCAGGCGTGTTCGATGTGGATATTGCCCAAAAACATGATGCTCATTTCCGCCAAGTAAATCCAAGCGATGTGCGTTATATCGAAAATGCGGTTGTTTTGGATGTCCGTAGTCGTACAGAACGCGCAGAAGGATATATCGCCGATTCGTTATTCATCCCAATGGGCGAATTATTAGGACGTTTGAATGAACTGCCAAAAGGCAAAACCATCATCACCCAATGCGGTGCGGGGGTGCGTTCACAGGTGGTTGCCAGCCTGCTTCAAAATCATAAATTTGATGTGATGAACATGGTCGGCGGGATTGATGCCTGGCGCAAAATGGGTTTGCCCATCGAATCTGATGACCTTGTGCCTGCATAAATGAATAATTGCTGAATAATCAAAGAATCTGCACAAAAGATGAGAATTGTCATAGAAAAGTAAATTGACCTTTTTCACTTTTGTGCATACACTATAAGTATGTCGTTGGTTTATTTTAAGAGATAAAACAGATGCCAATCCACAATATGAATTTTGAGGGCGGGGTGTTCTTCGCCAAACAAGTTGGTTATGTAGATGATGTTGATGCCCGCATGTGGATGAGTGCGCTCAAGAAATATTCGAGCGCCAGCCAAAGCCCCATTGTTGCCCTTGTGGATATGCGTGAGGTTGACCGCTTGTGTCCAACTGTGTTGCGTATTTTCACCGCGCTACAAGATATGGGCAATGTGATGGGTGTTGGACTTATCGCCAGTGAGCAAATGAATTCGCGTAATGCACAAGTTATGGGAAAGTTAAGCGTGATGGGCGGGTTGCGCGTCTTTTCCACAATGGATGAAGGTCGCACATTCGCCAGAATGCGCCTTAACCCTACCGTTGGCGGATATTCCAGCGCGGCGGTACATCGCTTCTCATACGCCACAATATAATCCTTTGGATGGGGGATGTGATTTCCATATAAAGAGAGGAAATCATGCCAAGACCAACATCCAAAACACAATTATTAGACCAATCTCGCCAAAACTTTGACCTACTCCAAACCGAAATCGCCAAAATAACACCAGAAAATCGGGTTATTTCTGGTATTGTCGGTGAATGGTCAGTTAAAGATGTGTTGGGGCATCTATATGAATGGCAACAAATGGTGCTACGGTGGTATCAAGCAGGTAAGCGGGGTGAAACACCCAAAACACCTCATGCAAATTATAATTGGGGAGAAATTCCCGCCCTCAACCAACATATTTATGAGATGTATCGAGATATTCCTCTGGATGAAATACAACAAAAATTCAACGATTCTCATGAAGAAACGATGAAACTCATTGAGGGAATGACAGACGAAGAGTTATTCACGCCAAAAGTATATGCTTGGACAAAAACCACCACGTTAGGTTCATATTGGACATCCGCCACATGTAGTCATTATGACTGGGCATATAAAGAAATTAAACGCGGATTCAAAGCTAAAAATAAGGCATAAATCAGGGTATGAATCGGACTGTAAAGGTCAGATTTCCCATGCGAAGCCTATCACCATCGCGCATCTGATGGGCTTCGTGTTTATCCAATTTATTCCCATTCAATGATGTGCCATTGCTACTGCCCAAATCGCGGATACTGAGACGTTTTCCAGATAAGGTAATGGCGGCGTGTCGGCGACTAATCCCCATGCGATACCCACCAAATGGTAACAAGTCAATTTCTGGCATAAACCCACCTTCGGGGTCGTGTCTGCCAATGGTGTATTCATGCCCCTCTTGCGGTTGAACACGTACCACTTGCGGAATGCCATCAATTTCAAGGACAAGCGTCATGCCCGAATGAAACAATGAGATACTTCCGCGGTCATCATTCCCCAATTCACCCACTTTAACCGTATCAGATTCATTATCCACCGCTTGAATTTTATCAATAATATCGGGGGGCAATCCTGTCGTTTGATATGAAATGGAGATACTTTCAAGTGACGCGCCACATTTCTCACAAAAGATAATCCCTGCCCGATTGACATGCCCGCATGTCATACATGTAATCATTCCCGATGGTTTCGACATATGCTTACCTGCCTGTTACGTTTTATAAGGTTATATTTAGGTTAGCAACTTTAGGAAAGGTTAGCAAGTCAATTTAGCCACTCCTTAAAAAATTGTTACAAATAACCCTATATTTTTGATTATGAATCAGTCAAGATTGTCATCAAAAATAATTGATAAGCGAAAAGAGTTTGGATATGTACCCAATTTATGATTTTGGCGGGTCGGGTCAGGTGTTGCATATTGCCCTCGCAAATGGATTCCCACCTCAAACCTACCTGCCGATGCTCACCCCATTCATCAAACACTATCATGTGGTCAATCTGATGCCTCGTGCTTTATGGGATGATGCGCCACTCCCAGAAAAATTACTCAGTTGGAAAGAATTGGTCGCCAAAGATTTGCATCAGGGCATGATTGAACACGATTTGCGCCATATGATTGCTATCGGACATAGTTTTGGCGGGATTGCCACCTTGCTCACCGCCATTCAAGACCCCACGCGCTTTAAGGCGCTCATCTTATTAGACCCAACCATCTTCCCGCGCCCCTATATGAAAGCCATTCAAATCAGTCGGTTATTGGGGCGAAAAATGAATCACCCGTTGGCAGAACGCACCGAAAAACGCAAAACCACCTTCGATAGTGTGGATGTGGCGTATGACTATTTTAAGGGTAAAAAATTATTTGCCGATTGGGACGAACAAGCATTACGCCAATATGCCAATAGCATGAAGCCCAATCCAGATGGTACTGTCAATTTAGCATGGAAACGCGAGTGGGAAGCCTATTATTTCCGCACAATTTATGGCGGGACATGGGGTGAATTGCCCAAATTACGGGGCAAAATGCCTATTTTATTGATTCGTGGCGGGACGAGTGATACGCTCTTTGCATCTGTGGCAAACAGCATTCGGCGCGTTTTGCCAGATATAACCTATCATGAAATTGAGGGGCATGGTCATTTATTCCCGCAAAGTGCGCCCCAACAAACGGCGGATGTGATTTTGAATTGGTTGGAAAATATTGGCATTTAGGCAATTGGGACGACATACACTTCGTTAGTCATCCCTTACAAAGGCATGGAATGTTATGGGAAATTGTAGGGACACAAATAATCGTGTCCGCTACAACATCCTCATTAAACCGTTGCACGCGATTTCCGCCAGCGCACATATTCGGGATACAACAGCAACGAAATCAATCCGTTCAACACCACAATCACGGTGCTACCTTCATGCCCCAATACACCAAGTGGCAATGGCAATGAGATAAATAATGCGCCCAAAACCAGCATCACAATCACACCCAGCGAAAAAATAATATTTTGCCAGACGACTTGCCGCGCCTTTTTGCTCAGGGTAATCGCTTGGGCAATCAATTCCAATTTATCACCCATCAGCACAATATCCGCCGTTTCCAGTGCCACATCTGTACCTGCCGCGCCCATCGCAATGCCAATTTCTGCTAGTGCCAATGCGGGCGCATCATTCACACCATCCCCAACCATTGCCACCGCGCCCACTTCGGATTGCAGTTGTTTGAGGGCAGTCACTTTATCTTCGGGCATCAATCCGGCATGAACACGGGTAATACCCACTTGTTTGGCGATGCTATTTGCCACTTGTTCATTATCGCCTGTGAACATGGCGACTTCGATACCTTTAGCGCGTAAATCGGCAACCACAGCTTTCGATTCTGGGCGCAATTGGTCTGCTAAGGCGATGATACCCATCCAATCGCAACCGCTATTCTGACCAAATTCGCATCCACCACACCCCTCGCATTGTCCCTCGCGCACCACACCAATCACCGTTTTACCATCAGCTTCCAGCGAGGCATGATATTCGGCTAAATGGGGTGGCATCGGCGCGATTTTGGTTAAATAGGCAATGTTGCCCAATTTCACTTGTTTGCCATCCACTTTGGATACAATCCCCTGCCCTGCAATGGCTTCAAATTCTTGTACTATTTCGAGGGTCAAGTTACGGCGTTTGGCTTCAATCACAATCGCTTTGGCAAGGGGATGTTCTGACCGTGATTCAACAGATGCGGCAACGGCTAATAATTCATCATCCACCAACGAGCAACACGAATGAACATCGGTCACATCGGGTTTGCCTGCGGTGAGCGTGCCTGTTTTATCGAAAGCAACCGCTTTAATCACTGCCATCTGTTCCAGATATGCCCCGCCTTTGAACAAAATCCCTGCGCGTGCGCCTGATGCAATCGCTGAAATGAACGATGCAGGCACGCTAATCACCAACGCGCAGGGGCTGGCAACCGTCATCAATACCATCGCACGATAAAAATTCTCGGTGAACGGCACATTGAACAGCAATGGCGGGATGATGATAAATAGCGCGACAGATGCGATGATGAACAAAGCATATTTTTCTTCAAATTTTTCTAAAAATGCCGCCGTTGGCGCTTTAGCATCTTGGGCTTCTTCGACCATTTTGATGATACGCGCCAACGTGTTTTGTCCTGCGGGATGCGTGGCTTGCACATCTAACATCCCTTGCTTATTCAATGTGCCTGCGAACACAGTATGCCCAACCTCTTTTTCGACAGGCATAGATTCCCCTGTGATGGGCGCTTGGTCAACGGCGGAACGTCCCCCCACCACCACACCATCCACTGGAATCCGTTCACCGGGCGCGATGAGGACAATATCCCCCACCGCAATTTCATTAAATTTGACCACCACCGTTTGGTCGCCCCGTTTGATGGTCGCCGTTTCGGGATACAATTTGAACAGACTTTTTATCGCATTCCGACTGCGCCCAATCGCATATTCTTGTAAGGCATGGCTGAGGGTGAATAAGAACAGTAAAACCGCGCCCTCATGCCATTCGCCGATGATTGCCGCGCCAAATGCCGCCAAAATCATCAGCATATCCACATCCAATTTATGATGTTTAATGAGATGCTCAACCGCATGAATCGTTCCGAGTGTCCCACCCGTGATATAAGCAATCAGCCCAAATAATCCATCTAACCATTCGGGGATGCCCATTTGCCCACCGATAAAACTCGCTACCAGCATCAGACCTGTGATGACGACAAAACGCGGTTCTAGCCAGTCGTGGTCTAACCATTTTGGATTGATAAAATTGGGGAGATTGGTCTTTTGTGGGGTTTGTGCCTGTGTAGTTGATACCATGTATCACCTCTGGTTAAAATTATGCGCTATCTATGTTTATCCTAATTTTAACCACAGTAAACATTTTTGACTATAGCCA
>JALONZ010000164.1 GCA_025454675.1 Anaerolineae bacterium
AACACCTCGCCCAATTGATTGACACCATCCCTAATAGATGATAAATTCTAATAAAGAACATAATATCAAAATTAGGATGAATGATGTCTGAATTAATTGATGGTAAATTCGCAAACTTGCAACGTGATATTCAACCAATGCCAGATTTCATCAAAGAAGCACTTACTAAAAATGGTGTAATGGATGATTATCTTGCCCGCCCTGCCTATCAGCAAAATGATTATTTATCATGGATTACCCGCGCAAAACAAGAGACAACTCAACAAAAACGCCTTCATCAAATGTTAGAAGAATTGAAAGTGGGCGGCGTTTATATGCGGATGAAACACCCACTTTCTGAAAAATAACCTGATTAATAGGTATCAGGCAAATCGTTCAAAAATAGCACGGTATCACCTGTTACCAAGTGGGTCTGATACCATGCTATCCCCTCGCGTAATTCATCCACCACCAAAAGATGCTCGTCTGGGAATTGTGAGGCTTTTAAGCCATCAAAAATTGGCTTGGTTTGGTCTTTGCCCACCAAAATCACATCAGTAGCATGGTCTTTGAGCAATTGCCCCAATTTATAATTTTCCGCATAATGCAATTCACCCAATTCGACCATACCCGGTGTGATGACCAATTTTCTGCCTGTATGCAAACTGAGCGATTTTAAGGCACTCACCACACCCGCAGGATTGGCACTATACGCATCATTAATAATCGTGACCCCACCCACAACTTGGCGTACTAATCGGCTTTCGGCGGGGCGCAATGAGCGCACACGGAGCGCAATATCGCGCAGGCTCATGCCTTCATGCACAGCGACGGCGGTACTGAGCAACAAATTGGTCACATTATGCTCACCCATGAGTGTGGTTTCAAATTTTGCCGATTCGCGCGTTTGGGTATCGGTGACGGTGAACGACAATCCGTTCAAATTTTCGGTGATGTCGGATGCGACAAAGCGCACCCCTTGCGGGTCATCTGGGGAAACCATTTTGCTCACGGTCAGGCGGGTTTGCGGATAACCTTTATTCGCCATGTCACGTACATACAGGTTATCCCAATTGAACACCCCCACCCCATCAGGCGGGAGTTCTTTAATAATTTCATATTTGGCGATGGCAATATTTTCGAGACTACCAAAACGCTCCAAATGTTGCGGACCCACCTCGACAACGATACTAATATGTGGCGGGGTTAACCCGCAGATGCGTTGAATTTCCCCGCGAATATATGCGCCCATCTCCACCACAAAATAATCAATGCTAAAGTCATTTTTCAGGTCGTTGTTGATAGCAATACACACGCCCATCATGGTATTAAAACTTTTAGGGGTCGGATAGGCTTTATATCGCCCATTCAAAATTTCCGTCAAAAATACTTTAGTGGTCGTTTTGCCATAACTGCCTGTAATGCCGATGACGGTAGGGTTAATCTGTTTCATCACCCGCTTGGCAGATGCAATAAACCGCCCCCGCAAAAACGACTCAACGGGTATCATAAGGATATTTGCCAGCATCAAAAAGATGGGCGCGAGCAGATGAATCACCAAACCAACCGCGAGGGTGATTAATACCTGAAAGCGTTCTGATTCGATATTCAATCCGCTCAAAATCAGCGCGAAGATGCCCATCACCAACGCCACCAATACAAACGCCGTCCCCAATATCCGATTAGCACGCGGAGTATGACGAAATTTTTTCTTGATTTCGCCCTCATCAGGGGGAATATTGGCAACTACACCTGCGATGATACCGATGATGAGTGGCAATGGAGAATCGGGTGATTCGCTAAAGATAAAGACCATCACCGCGCCGATGCCTGTTATCACCAATGGGCGCACAGGCAAAATGCGGTCACGCGCTTTTATCCACCACCGGAAATAGCGCCCCATTTTGTATTCTTCAATCTGATAAAACCGTGCTTGTTTATAGGCGCGTAGACATATCCCCGCGCCCCAAATGATGAGTAATACGAGCAAAAGTATGGTATTCATAATTTTTCGACTACTATTCGCCTAGAATATCCAATAAAACCATCGCTAATGATTGCTGTTTGCCTTGCTCCCAACTGGTTTTGAGCAGGGCATCATCCACCTGTGCTTGCAAATTGAATGTGAATTCCTCAATTTCATCTTCCATTTGGTCGGGCAATTCTTGCGCGTGCGCCATGAACGAGATGAGTTTTAGCGCATCTCCAAGATGATTTTGTGCCACATACAAATGCGCCAACCGATTTAATAAGCTAAATATCGCATCCGATTGATTGGCATCTTTAGAAACTTTTAACCCCATAATGAAATTAGCATGTGCCACACCATAATTCTTTTCATCGGCAAACACCCGCCCCAATTGCAGATAGGTATTAATGATGCCGATTGAATCGCCAAGTTCTTTATAGGTGACTTGGGCTTTGCTGAAGGCTTGTGTCGCCTCATCATATTCACGCAACTCATATGATAGATTGCCCAATTCATAATAAATCCGCGCCATTTGCACTTTATCGCCCCGTGCCGAGTAATCCATCAATGCACTCATCAATGTGCGCCGTTTATCATTCGACTCATCCCCATTTTCAACACGCTTCACCACGATGGTATCCAATTTGCCCGATGTACCCGCCATACCCCACTGTCCGCCCAATTCACGCGATAATGTTAGGCTTTGCTGATAAAGTTCTTTGGCAAGTTTGTCATCACCCATATCATATGCCACACTGCCCAAACTATTTAAGAGTTTAACCACCTCAGCAGGTTTATCCAATTGACGATATATCTCTAAACTGCGCTGATAATATTTGCGTGCCGCCTCATATAACCCACGTACATGCTCCACACTCCCCAATGCAAATAATGAACTGGCAATGCCTTCGGGTAGCTCATTCTTTTCCGAAATTTGCAGGCTTTCCTGATACAATTGGCGGGCTTGGGTATATGCACCAAATCCTAAATAGGCTTCTGCCTTACGGTGTTCTAAATACACACGGCGCAACAAACTTTCTTTTTGGGCTTGGGCTTTGGGTGTAATTAAACTGAGGGCGCGTTCAAAAAAGATGACCGCCTCTTGATATGCGCCACTGCGTAACGATTGCTCACCTGCCAATGAAGTATATTGTTCCTCTTTGACCACATCACCGACCATGCCCCAATGATGAGCAAGTGCGGCGACATTTTCGGTCATACCATATAATTTTTCCAGACCTTCAGCAACACGCCGATGAAAACTCATCAAATCACGTCTGGGAATGCGCTCCAAAACACCATCGCGCAATTTATCATGGGCAAAACGCCATTCACCATCCAACACTTCTAAGACGGCGGCATTAGCACATTCATTCAAAAATGTATTGATGTCCACATTCGGCGCGATATACCGCAACAAGTTAATATCTACTTGCCGTCCTATCACCCCCGCCAGTCCCAAAATATCGTGCATTTTAGAAGAAATACGGTCTAAACGACGTTCAATAATCTTTTGTACCCCACCCGCAAATACACTTTGGGGCAAGGTGGTGCGTCCAATTTCTTCTAAATTACCCGCCTCTTCTGCCAATGCGCGGACAACTTCGATGAGGAAAAAAACATTGCCTTCCGTCTCGCGTTGGAGCAAATGCACCACTTGGTCTTTTGTGCCAACCTCCCCCAACATGGCTTGGCTCAATTCGGCAATATCGGATTCATTCAAGCGGTTCAATTTGAGGATGGTACTGTTCGGTAACAAATTGGGAATATCAGGGCGTTCATCATCCCGAAAACTGGCAAGGAGCAACAATGGCAATTTCTCTGCCAATTGGCTGAGTGCGGCGAACAGGCTCACATTTTCGCTACCCGCCCAATGAATATCTTCCAGCATAATCAATACAGGACGACCCAATGCTTTTATCATGCGCTCCAACGCATTGAGCAAGCGCGATTGCACTTTGGTAGATTCCAGTTCAGCCGCCGCCTCTAAATAATAGGGCGGGAGCGATACAATATCTGGCACAAGCAATTTAATCAGCCCCGCATCTACCATATCCAATTCGCCGACCAACCCCAACCAACGGAATATATTCCGCCACAGTTGATACGGCGTGCGCCCTTCATTAATTGCCTGCCCACGCATGGCAAGCGCACCATTCACCAATGCCAATGTGCGAAGTTCATCTATCAGGCGCGATTTTCCGACCCCGCTTTCACCGCTAATCAGCCAAGAACTACCCCGCCCTTCTCCCGCATCAGCCAGCGCAAGCGCCAATTGCCCCAATTCTTTATCACGCCCAACCAAGCGTGCCGCTTGCAAAAAACTATCGCGGGTGGCGGTGGTATCAATATCTATAGGTTCTTGTATGGCATATTTGAGGGCATTAATCGCCTCGCCCGCGTTGGTATAACGGTCGTCGGGGTCTTTCATCATCAGGCGTTCAATCACCGATGAAATATCATAACCCACATCTAACTGCGATATGTCGGGCATTCTGAACAGCACATCATTAATCAATTTAGCAACCTCTTGATGTGGAAAAGGATGCTCACCCTTAAACATCTCATAGGCAATCACCCCCACCGCATATAAATCGGATGCTTCGGTGGCATGTGCGCCCCGCAATACCTCTGGCGAAATATAAGCCAGTGTCCCCGCCGTTTGCCCAACATCCTCACTGCTGGCGGTTGCGCGGTCACGCATCACCGACAAGCCAAAATCTAATACACGGACTTTATTATCCACCACCAGCACATTGGCAGGTTTCAGGTCACGATGCAACACCCCGCGCCGATGCAAATACATCAAGGCTTGGAGCAATTGCAACAAATAGGTCAATTTAAGGGTTATGGATTGATTATGCGTGGCTTCTAAGATGGTTTTAGTATTTTGGAGCAATTCCATTGTGTAATAGGGATGACGACTTTCATCAAACCCATAATCAATCACCTCAATGATATAGGGGTGATGAAACGATGCCATCAACTTAAATTCTTGGGTGAGTGCAAGCCGAAAACTTTCATTCATATCGCCCGCATCACCCTCACTTAACACGCGCTTCAGCGCGATATAATGCCCTGTGAGTAAATCATGTGCGCGATAGACAGCACCCATCCCCCCCAATCCAATCATATCACCGAGTTCATATCGCTTGCCAATGAGTTGGGGATTTTGGATTACTTGTTGCATGGTGGGAATCGCATTTCGTCAATTATCAATCATATGCAATTGATTATACACAATTCCCCCCATTATCCACAAATCCGCTTATTCGTTGGAAATACCCAAAAACTGGTCAATTTTCGCCAATAATTCAGGGAATTTAATCGGCTTGGTTTCATATTCATCACACCCCGCCGCCAAACACTTTTCTCTATCTCCCGCAATGGCGTGCGCTGTCAGGGCAATAATCGGGATATGTTTGATGGCGCTATCGCTTTTGATGAGACGTGTTGCTTGCCAGCCATCCATGACAGGCAAGCTCATATCCATTAAAATCAAGTTCGGCTTATGGCGCTGTGCCATATCAACACCCTGTGCGCCATCTGTCGCAATCAAAACCTCATGCCCGCGCTTGCTCAATCGGCGCGAAAGCATATCTAAGTTCATCTCATTATCTTCTACAACCAATATCGTCGCCATCCTGCGCGATTATCCTTCCGTCTCGTCCTCATCCATTTTCTGAATTTGTGCGCTGATGAGTTGGCTAATTTTAGACAATAAATTATCAAATTTCCTCAACGACACCCGCCAATTGTTCACGGTCTTCGCTGGTCAGGTCTTTGGCGGTGACAACAATCACCGGAATCGCCCGACCTTCCTCTGTCTTTTGCAATTCCGTCAAGAATTGGAAGCCGTCCATTTCGGGCATCATCAAATCCAATAAAATAAGGTCTGGCGCAAATGTTTCTAGTTTTTTAAGCCCCTCTAACCCATTTTCGGCTTCTTCTGCCACCCACCCCTCTTTTTCGAGTGTGCGTGTGACCATATCCCGTTGGTTGGGGTCATCATCAATCACTAAAATTTGACCAAAGACATCCGAAATTGATTTTTTGCGGAACATCTTGAGGGTATCCACCAATTTTTGGCGGTCAATCGGTTTTGTCAAATATCCTGCCGCACCTAATGCAAACCCGCGTGTGCGGTCATCCACAATCGAAATCATCACCACAGGGATATGCGCCAAATCGGGGTCTGCTTTAAGTTGTTCCAACACACTCCACCCATCCATGCCTTGCATCATTACATCCAGCGTGATGGCATCGGGTTTCAATTCCTTGGCGATGCGAATGCCCTCCGCGCCATTGGTCGCAACCCCCACAGAGAACCCCTCTTTTGCCAATGAACGCACAATCAGGTCACGCACAGTTGGGTCATCATCAATTACCAACACCAACCCACCAGCCTGAACATCGGATATATCTGTAGGGATGGCTTTTGGTGCAAGTTGCGATTCGGCAGACTTGCTATTATCTACCACCATCACCGGAAAATAAGCGGTGAAGGTCGTCCCAACCGATAATTCACTCTCAACTGTAATATCGCCACCCATCATCTGGCAGAATCGTTTACTGATGGTCAATCCCAAACCAGTCCCGCCATATTTGCGTGTTGTGGAGGCATCCGCTTGCGTAAATTCGGCAAAAACCGCTTTCACTTGGTCTGGTGTCATGCCGATACCTGTATCTTTGACCCGAAACACCAAATAATCGGTATCATCCCATTTTTCCACACTGGCAAATAACGAAACTGTGCCATTTTCGGTAAATTTGGCGGCGTTACTGAGCAAGTTGAATAAGGTTTGGCGGGTTTTGGTCAGGTCTGCCCGCGCAATATCCACGTTATCGGCAATTTGCAATTCAAACCGATTTTTATTTTTATCGACCAATGGCGAGATGGTCGAAGCCACATTATCCAGCATGGCTGGCACATTAAATTCTTCCAGATACAATTCCATCCGCCCCGCCTCAATTTTGGACAGGTCAAGGATGTTATTGATGAGGTCTAAAAGATGACTACCCGCCGATTGAATTTTGTTCAAGTCGGGGACAATGTCCTCATAGCCAAAATCGGCGGCATCTTCGGTGAGCATCTCGCTATACCCAATAATCGCATTTAGCGGGGTGCGTAATTCATGGCTCATATTGGCTAAAAAGGCGCTTTTGGCACGATTCGCCGTCTCTGCCGATTCTTTCGCCGCGTTCAATGCCGCTTCATATTCTTTACGGGCGGTAATGTCGCGCACATGAAGCAATATAGCCACCCGCCCACCATAATCAATCTGGCTGGCACGAATTTCAACCGGAATCGCTCGTCCATCTTTGGTATAAGATAAACTTTCAAGGACATAACTTTTATTATCAGTCACATCAAAAAACGACATCTCCACATTTTGGCGTTTTTCCGGTGGGACAAGGTTCACCACATTATTCCCAATCAACTCCGCTTTGCTCATCCCATGCAGAAAACAGGCGGCTTCATTCACATCCAAAATATTGCCATGCTCATCTTCCACAAACACAGGGTCGGGTGATTTTTCAAATAAATCACGGAAGCGTTGTTCACTCAGTTTGATAGCTTCTTCGGTACGGCGACGTTCTGTGATGTCTCTGAATGTCCCTGTTAAAAAGGTATTATCGCCTGTATGAACTTCGGTGATAATCACCTCTAACGGAAAAATGCTCCCATCTGAGCGTCTGCCATACATTTCCCGATAGGTATCGGCGCGAATGAGGTCATCCAAAACCGAGTGGACATATTTATCGGGCGCAACACCTTCTGGTGGGGCAATCAGTTGATACAAGGCACTTCCCGCCAATTGACTTCTCTGGTAGCCAAAAATTTTTTCGGCGGCGGGGTTGATGGTCATAATGCTGAGTGCATCTTTGGAGAATGTGACAATCCCGTCCATCGCTGTGCGAACAATCGCTTCGGTGCGCTGGATGGCTTCCTCAAGTGCGCCCATCACCATATTATAACGACTGGCAATCTGCCCCACTTCGGTGAAAGGTTCAACGGGTACGCGCAGGCTCATATCCCCCGTTTTGGATTGTTCTTCCATCACATTAAACAAATTCAGTAATTCGTTGGTTGCGCCATGTTCAGACACATTCAAACCAATATGTTCATCTTCTGCGGTAACACGCAAGGGATAAATTCGGTTGATGATGCGTGTAATGATATAGGTCGTGCCAAATGTCCATACCCCACAGGTTACGATGCCCAGCAATTGCACCATAATTTGGTCGCCTTGTGATAAGCCTGTGCCGAGCAATGCGGGGTCGCCAAAAATACCAACGGCAAGTGTCCCCCATATCCCTGCGGCTAAGTGAACGGGGATTGCCCCAACAGCGTCATCTATGCGTAAGCGGATGAGCAAATCATCTACCATCAGCATCACCACTGCCCCACCTAAGCCGATAGCGGCGGCGGAAAATGAATTAACAGCATGACAATTGGCGGTAATGGCGACTGCACCTGCCAAAACACCATTTAACACAAGGTCAATTTCCGCACGTTTGCGGATGAGCCAGCCGATGACCAGCGCCCCAACCAAACCCGTTGAACTGGCAATGACCGTATTCACAACAACACGCGGCACTTGGTCATTCATACCCAGTGTGCTACCCGCATTAAATCCAAACCAACCAAACCACAAAATGAGGACACCCAATGTTGCCAACGGCACATCTGCACCGGCTATTTTTTGTGCGGGTTGTCCTTTGGGGAATCTGCCGGTGCGTGCGCCAACCACCAATAACACTGCCAGCGAAATCCATCCGCCAACACTATGCACAACCGATGACCCCGCAAAATCTACAAATCCCATTTGCCCAAGCCACCCGCCCATTTCGCCGATATTAATACCGTTCCATACCCAATGACCAAAAATGGGATAGGTGATAGCAGAGCCGATGAACGCTAAAAACAAATAGCCCCCAAATTTGACCCGTTCTGCAATTGCCCCCGCGAGGATGGTCACAGCCGTCCCGCAAAACATCACCTGAAAAAAGAAAAAGGCGATTGTTTCCGGAGGGGCGCTACTAATATCAATGCCAAATTCGCTAATTCCAAGCAGGCTATTCCCCGACAAGCCAAACATCAATCCATAACCCACCAGCCAAAAAAAGATGGTCGTCACCCCAAAATCTGCCAAGTTTTTGATGGCAACATTGATATTATTTTTTCTTCGCGTAAGACCTGCTTCGAGGCATAAAAAGCCAGCTTGCATCAAAAAAACGAGGGCGGCAGAAAAAAGTACCCAAACAGTATTGATTGCGACAGTCGGATTTTCCATACAATAATGTCCTTCAATCAAATAGTAATTATAACGATTTGGCGTTGTCTATAATGCGTTGCAAAACGGCTTTTTGGGAATCATTCACCGCGCCTGCCGCCCCATTTAATAAAGATTCGGCATCGGCAATGATGGAATAAACAAGGCTATCACTCGATACAGTTGTATTAAAACGGCGATATTTATCTAATGTGGCACTCACACGCGCCCTAAGCAACACAGGATTAAATGGCTTGAATAAATAATCTTCTGCGCCAAGTTCAATGCAACGCACCACACTATCAAGGTCATCCACCGCCGAAATCATAATAATCGGAACTTGGCGCAATCCAGAATCGGCTTTGGCGGTCTCTAAAACTTCATATCCGTTCATTTTGGGCATCATAATATCGAGCATGACCAAATCATAACGGAAGGCACGCATCATCTCTAAACAGCGTTCCCCATTTTCTGCCATTTCGACATTATAATTAAGTTTCTGCAACCGCCGAGAGAGCATATCGCGGTTCATTTCATTGTCATCTACCACAAGGATATGTGCTGGTTCATCAGACATATCATCAACTCCTATTTTCCAAATTCCTTCACAATGTATCACTGTGATTAAAGATACACCAAATTAGCCAATCGCGCATACCTTTTTTGCAAGTTTTTATCTTTGGGTTGGAATGATGTTATAATAAGCGCGTTTAATGCGGTTATCATGAGGAGTATGATTCATGCCAACGATTTTTTCTAAGATTATTGCCAAAGAAATCCCCGCCACCATCTTATATCAAGATGAATATGTCACCGCGTTTAAGGACATCAATCCACAAGCCCCTGTGCATGTCTTAATCGTCCCGAATAAAGAAATCCCCACCGCCGATGATGTGGCAGACGGAGACGAAATGATACTGGGGCGCATGTTCATCGCCGCCAAAAAAGTGGCACGCGACTTGGGGATTGGCGATAGTGGCTATCGGCTCATTGTGAATTGCAAAGATGATGGCTTGCAAGAAGTTTATCACTTGCACATGCACTTGGTCGGTGGGCGTAATTTGGGGCGCATGTTGAAAAAATTTGAGGAATAAAATAAATTTTTCGCAAGGGCGCAACATGTTGCGCCCTTACAGATATATCAGATATTAGTTGTTTAATTTGATGGGGTTGCTTCGGCTTCAGGAGTTATCTCTGGTGTAGATTCGACCACAGGTGTCGCTTCGGCGGT